>DXYG01000008.1:0-31194 GCA_019415925.1 Clostridiales bacterium | reverse complement strand
TCGATTCCCATTCCGCTTTGCCAAAAAAATAAAAGCACCCTTATTGGGTGCTCTTTTCTTTTTGGAGCGGATGATGTATGTTCATCTGAAATATTCGTTCTTCTCGTTTGTTGTGTTCACGTTTTTCGGAAAGGATTCATCAACGCTCCTCGCTAAAAACGTCACACTGTGACGTTTTCTTAACGCTCGGCTTCGATTCCCATTCCGCTTTGCCAAAAAAATAAAAGCACCCTTATTGGGTGCTCTTATTTTTTGGAGCGGATGATGTATGCTCATCTGGGATATTCGTTCTTCTCGTCTTTTTGGTTCACGTTTTTGGGAAAACTTCCTTCTGCGCTACGGGCTAAAAACAGTCCACCGGACTGTTTTCTTTACGCCCTTTCGATTCCCAATCCGCTTAACCAAAAAGAAAAGACACCCCATTGGGTGTCTTTTCTTTTTGGAGCGGATGATGGGAATCGAACCCACACGATCAGCTTGGAAGGCTGAAGTTCTACCACTAAACTACATCCGCTTATCTGCAACGGTAATAATTATATCACTATTCCGTTGCATTGTCAAGTGTTAAATTGATTGAAGAATAATTTTTTCTCCGTCAGAGGTTACATTCATCGCTGTTATGTTGTTATTACCTGATTCAATCATAGCAGAAGCAATCTTTTCCTCTACCTCACGTCTTATTGTATTTCTCAAATCTCTTGCACCACTCTTGCCCGAGCAGGATTTTTCGGCAAGATACTCGCAAGCCTTATCATCAAAAGTAAACTTTATGTGTTTTTCTTCAAGCGTAGGCACATATTCGGAAAGCATAAGATTTGCAATCTTTACAAAGTTGTCCTTTGTGAGTGTATTGAACACGATCACCTCGTCAACACGTGCGATAAACTCAGGGCGTAAAAACTCGGAAAGTGCTTTCATTACCTTTTCTTTTGATGCGTCCTCCTGCGTTTTGCCGAAGCCGAGTGCGCTGTCGTTGCTTGTTGAGCCTGCGTTTGAGGTCATTACAATAACTGTATTTTCAAAATTAACTGCTCTTCCGTGTGCGTCTGTCACCTTGCCCTCGTCGAGAATCTGGAGCAGAATATTGAGAACGTCGGGATGAGCCTTTTCAATTTCATCAAACAAAAGCACCGAATACGGACGGCGGCGAACCTTCTCGGTTACCTGTCCTGCTTCGTCATAGCCAACATATCCGGGCGGTGAGCCGATAATCTTTGACACCGAATGCTTTTCCATAAATTCAGACATATCAAGTCTTATCAGAGTTTCGGGAGTGTCAAAAAGCTGCTGACTAAGCACCTTTACAAGCTCTGTTTTACCAACGCCCGTAGGTCCTACAAATATGAATGATGCAGGTCTGCGCCTTGGTGAAATCTGACAACGGCTGCGCTTGATTGCCGATGCAAGCACCTCAACGGCTTCGTCCTGCCCGATTATTTTCTTTTTGAGTTCATCTTCAAGGTCGGCAAGCTTTGAAAGTTCATTTTCTCTGATTCTTGAGGCAGGAATACCCGTCCATAGCTCGATAACCTTGGCGATATCCTCCTCTGTCACCTTTGCTGTAAGGCTTTCGGGGTCAATCTGCGAAAGCTCGGAGTTGATTTTGGCAAGGCTTGTATTTACTTCTGCAAGTGCTTCATAGTCAACCTCTTCTGCTGTTGAGATTTCCTCTTTCTTAAATGAAAGCTTTGATTTCTCGTCATTAAGCTTATCATAACGCTCCATTGTTTTGTTGCGAAGTGCGGCGCAGGCACAGCTTTCGTCTAATAGGTCGATTGCCTTATCAGGCAGAAATCTGTCCGTAATATATCGCTCGGAAAGAACAACCGTCTTGCGCACTACGTCATCATCAACAATTACTCTGTGGTGCTGTTCGTAGTAGCTCTTAACGCCTGCAATTACGTCAATTGTCTGTGCAATTGTAGGCTCGCCAACCTTAACGGGCTGGAATCTTCTTTCAAGAGCAGAGTCTTTTTCAATGTATTTTCTGTATTCATTAAAGGTTGTTGCGCCGATTACCTGAACCTCGCCCCTTGAAAGAGCAGGCTTTAAGATATTAGCGGCGTTCATTGTACCCTCATTGTCACCTGTTCCGACAAGGCTGTGCACCTCGTCAATAAAGAGAATAACGTTTCCGCTTTCCTTGATTTCGGAAACAAGTCCCTTGATACGGCTCTCAAACTGACCTCTGAACTGAGTACCTGCTACAAGAGATGTGAGGTCGAGAAGCTGAATTTCCTTGTTCTTAAGTCTTTGCGGAACGTTCCCCGAGGCAATTCTGAGCGCAAGTCCCTCTGCAATTGCGGTTTTTCCTACACCCGGCTCACCGATAAGACAGGGATTGTTCTTTGTACGGCGTGACAGAATCTGAATTACTCGTTCGATTTCAATATCACGTCCGATAATTCTGTCAATTTTGCCCTCTCTTGCCTTGCGTGTCAAATCCTCGCAATAGAGGCTGATATGCTTTCTCTTTTTCTCTTTTTTATCCTTTTTGTTCGGCTTTGAGCCGTTATTAGCGGCATTGGCATTATTCTGACCGCCGAACATATTGTTGAAAAACGCAGGGAATGCAGGTGCGCCGTGAGAAAAATCATCGTCGTCACTTCCGCCGTTTTCCTCGTCAAATTGATCCATCTGTTCTGCAAGATTATCAGCACCGAGCTGTTCCATAAGCTGGGAAATGTCGCCGTTTTCGCCCATATTCTGCATAAGGCTGTTCATCTGGTCCTGTACATTTTCCAAGTCCTCGTCGGAAATCCCCATTTTGCTGATTAAATCCTCAACAGGTTTTATGCCAAGCTCCTTTGCACAGGTAAGACAATAGCCTACTGTGGGAGCGTCTTTTGAATTAGTATTAGAAACGAAAACAACTGCCTGTCGTTTTCCACATCTGCTGCAAAGCATAGTATTCTCCTTATATGTAAAAATTTGGGATAGCTTTCATTCAGTATTAATATAAATATGATGTATTGCCTGCAATTGCAAAGGCAAAAGAAAATATTTAATTAGTATACATTATATATGTTTATGATGTAAATTTCAATGGTAATTTGTCAAATTATTTACTTTCTTCATTTTCTTTTGATTTTCCCTTACTGATATGCTCTTTTATCAGCTGAAAATAAATCTTTCCGTACTGGTAAAGTGCAAAAAGCATTGTTAAAGCCGTTACCGACAAGAGAGAAACATCAAGCGCAAAGTTTTCAAATCCGAAAGCGGCTTTAAGGAATATTATTGTAAATACCGAGAGATAAAATACTACAGTTCCGACCTTTCCGTACCACTTTGCCGCAGGAGGAGTTATGCCCTTGTTTATCAAGTCCATTCCTCCTAGGAGCATTAAAACGTCCTTTAAAAGTAGTACGACAAGTACGGGAAGAACAATCGGAACGTATATTACCATACAGATTACAACAGCTAAAAGCGTAAATTTGTCAGCAATCGGGTCAAGGATTTTTCCCAGAGAAGTCACCTGATTGAATTTACGTGCAATCATTCCGTCAAAGCAGTCGGTAAGTCCCGAAACGCCTATGCAGATAACGGCAGGAATATAATTCTCTATAAGAAAATAATAGACAAAAGGTACAATCAGAATTATTCTGATGTAAGTCAGAATATTCGGGATTGTTATTAAATCTTTCGGTTTAAAGTTCCACTTTTCATTGTTATACATAAAATCACCCCATACAAATTTTAAAATAACCCAAAATTCACCCTATATACTCATAGAAAAGAATTTGAAAACTGCGCCGCTGAAAAGCTCATTATTCAGCAGAGTGGGATTTGAAAAGCCTGTTACAATATCGAAAGTATTTACTGCAATAAATACAATCAGCAAACCCTCGGCTAAACCGAAAATTCCTCCGAGAAGCTGATTAATCTGCTTGATTACGGGAATATTGAACACCTTTGATATAAGCTTAACGAGCTTTTTAACAATGAACAATATAACTATAAAAAGTACGATTATCAAAATAAACGCCAGAACAGAGGTAACTACAGGAGCGACTGCGCTTTCGACTGTCTGACTTGCAGATAAAGAAATTTCAGACGGAACTGAGAGTTGATTTTGAAATTCGTTCAGGCTGATTCCGAAAATTCCGCCGATAAACGAGAGTATTCCGCTTATCCACTGCGGCACGGCTTCAAGGCAGTTGCTTAACGCATAGTCGATTCCGTTTTGTTCAATTATCTGCTGAGTGTTGGTTATTACCGTCTGCTTGAGAAAAGCGTCATAGATAAGCTGTGACAGAAATGACGAAATATAGTACGCTGATATTGCCGTAAGGACGAGTCCTGCGAGGTTAAGAATAGTCTTTGCCAATCCACGCTTTACGCCGATTACTGTAAACAAAACTATGACCGCTAAAATTATTATATCCGTTATCATAGATTACTCCAAAAAAATTAATTTGCCGTATCTTTTGTTGATGGTTTTGACAGGTCAAAAAATCTCACCTGATTTACGCTTAATACATAGGCTGTGTTGTCGGAAGTAAGAATAAGCCTTTTTGAGCCTGTCCCTGTGTCACAGGAGTAAAGCTGAGTGCCTTCGCTGTTAAATCCGTAGGCTGTATTGCCGTCGAGAATAGCAACCGTTCCTTTGTAAAGTGAAATCGACTCTGCACCGTAATCGGTGTCGATTGAGCTGGTCTTTTCTCCGTTATCGTTGTAAATTTCAATTACGCAGCTTCTTCCGTCACCGCTTTTTGATAGTGCAAGCGCAAAAGAATTTGTGTCGGGATTGAAGCAGTAATTTGCAAGTGTTTTGCTGTCGTATTTTACGGTAACGTAGTTTTCCTCTCCCATTTTTATTATATAAGAGGAGGACTGACCTACAAGCACAACTCTGTTATCGTTGAGATAATCGCTGTCAACTATTGTATCTCCGTTTATGCTGTATTGGGAAACAGGCTCTTCCTTTGTAAAATCAAGCACGTAAACGCCTGTCTTTACTGCGCCGTTGTCGCTTGTAATTCCGCAGGCAACACAACCGCTTCCGTCACTGTTAAGCGTGATTGAATTTATGTAATACTCCGAGAACGAATACTTGTAGATTCTGTTATTATTGCTGTTAAAAACATAAAGAACCGACAGGTAGCCACTGCCCTCTGTAATAATGCCGTAAACTCCGTTCGAGGTGATGTCGGCAGTATAGATTGCACCCTCGGCTTCGCCTGAGTAGAGCATACCGTCAAAGTCCTGAATCTGGTAGCCTGTTGTACCAATGCCGTAGGTTAAGAATCTGTTGCCCGATGACTTCATAACAGGCTTTGAATAACGAAGCTGAACGTTTGCAACCTCGCTTCCTGTTGAATTTAAAGTAACAAACGATGTATCGGAAGCATATGCAACGTGTCCCTGATTTACGGCAAAGTTGCCCGAATTGACCTCAGTGCCTACGAGATTTACGGGATAGCCGTTACCTGCGTTGCCGAGCACGTCGTACGTCCACCAGTTTGAGATGTTATCCCACGTGAGATTGTCACGGTTTGCAAAGGCAAAAACAATAAGTCCTGCCGCAAGCGCAATGCACACACCTATAAGAATTTTTTTGACTGAATCGGGAGATATGTCGGTTTTTTCCTGCTCGTAATCATCAAGCGGCATATCTTCATAGCTGATTACATCACGATCAGAGGTTTTGCGCTCGGCATAATGTCCTTTGAATTTTTTAAACACCCATTTTCACTCCCTTGAAAGGATATACACAATACATTAATAATGCACTTTATTTAAATACAAGCCGCAAGCCTGCGCTGTGGGACCTGCAAATTTTCTGTCTTTTTTTTCGATAATTTCCGCAATACCGTCGGCAGGAATCTTCCCCTGCTGAATTCTGAGCAGAGTGCCGACCATTATTCTTACCATATTATAAAGAAAGCCGTCCGCTTCAACCTTCATTGTTACAAGATCGCCGTCACGTGTTACGGAAAAGCTCTTTACGTTTCTTGTCATATCGCCCTTTTCACGGTTATCAAGCGTACAGAACGAGGTAAAGTCGTGACTTCCCACATACGCCTGAGCCGCTTTATTGAGCATTTCTTCATCAATTTTATACCTGTAGTGGAGCGCATAACCGTCAAGGAACGGATTGCGCACCTCACTGTTCCAGATTTTATAAATATATTCCTTGCTCACACAGCTGTAGCGTGCGTGAAAATCAAGAGAAACTTCCTTGCAGTCAAGCACTGCAACTGTTTTCGGAAGCCAGCGGTTAAGCGCCGCTTTTAAGCGTTCGGGCTTAATCGGGTGGGAGGTTTTAAGGCTTATGCAGTACATATTTGCGTGAACTCCGCTGTCGGTGCGGCTGCAGCCCTTTACGTCAAAGTCGCTTCCGATAATCTTTTCAAGCGAGGTCTGAAAAACTTCCTGAACGGTAAGCGCATTCTGCTGAATCTGCCAGCCGTGAAAGCTTCTGCCGTCATATGAAATTGTAACAAGCAGATTTCTTAAATCACCGCAGGGATAAATATGTTGCATAATATCACTCCGCATATTAATGCTGCAAGCGCAATAAACGAAAAAGCATCACGCTTTGACATATGGATTGACTTCATTTTTGTTCGTCCGTCGCCTCCACGGTAACAGCGGCACTCCATAGCGGTTGCTATTTCATAGGCACGTCTGAATGCGGAAACAAACAGGGGTATTAATACAGGCATTAACGCCTTTACTCTTTTGATTATATTACCCGAATCCATATCTGCACCTCTTGCCTTTTGTGCCGACATAATTTTGTCGGTTTCTTCAAGCAAGGTTGGTACAAATCGAAGTGCAAGCGACATCATCATTGCAATTTCGTGTACGGGAAAATGGATTTTATTAAGCGGCTTCATAAGCCGCTCTATAGCGTCGGTAAGCTCTGTGGGCGAGGTTGTAAACGTAAGACAGGAGCTTGCAAGGATAAGACATATAATTCTTAACGTAACAAAAACCGCCCTGTTTATTCCGTTTAGCGTCACCCTAATAATTCCCCATTGCCAGATAGGGTCGCCCGTTCCGTAAAATAGGTTTAAGACCGAGGTTATGACTAAGATAAATATGATTACCTTAAGGCTTTTGAAATAGAATTTTGCAGGTACACCGCTTGATAAAATCATTAAAACGGTGAACAGTGTAACAAGTAAAAGTGAAAAGTAATTGAAAGTGCAGAAAATAATTACAAGAAATCCGATTAGCAATAGGATTTTTGCACGTGGGTCAAGCCTGTGAATCAAGCTTTTGCCTGGAAAATACTGACCGAAGGCTACATCTCTTACCATATTTTTCCCTCCTTTTTCAAAAGTGAGGAAACAGCGGAGAATGCCTCGTCAACGGTTAAGATTCCGTCGGGCACATCGTAGCCTTTTTCCTTTAACTCGAGCATAATTTTTGTAATCTGCGGAACTCTGAGTCCGATTTTTTCAAGCTCACGTCCGTGTGAAAACACCTCTCTTGTTTTGTCGAACATTACAAGGTGGGAATTGTTCATAACTATTATTCTGTCGGCTACTCTTGCGATATCCTCCATACTGTGAGAAACAAGTAAAACAGTATTTTTACGCTTTTTGTGGTACTGCACAATCTGCGTGAGCAACACGTCACGTCCCATTGGGTCAAGACCTGCCGTCGGCTCGTCAAGTACAAGCACCTCGGGATCCATTGCGATTACGCCTGCAATTGCAGCACGTCGCTTTTCACCGCCCGATAAATCAAACGGTGATTTTTGCAGAAGCTCAGGCTTTAAGTCGGTGAATTCAGCCGCTTTTCTTACGGCAATATCAATTTCCTGCTCCGATTTGCCCATATTTGTAGGACCGAAAGCAATGTCCTTGTATACGGTTTCTTCAAAAAGCTGATATTCTGGATATTGGAAAACCATTCCAACCTTGAAGCGGACCTTGCGTATTTCCTTGGGGTTCTGCCATATGTCCTCGCCGTCGAGAAAAACCTGTCCCTCAGTCGGCTGGATAAGACCGTTGAGCATCTGGACAAGCGTTGACTTGCCCGAGCCTGTGTGACCGATAATGCCGATAAACTCTCCTTTTTCAATTGAAAGGCTTACGTTATCGACTGCACGCTTTTCAAACGGAGTTTTCTGTCCGTAAACAAAGCTTAGATTTTTCAGCTCAAGTACGCTGCTCATTTCAGCACCTCCTCAAGCATTTTTACGCACGCCTCGGTATCAAGCGGCATTTTATCTATTTTTACTCCGCATCCACGCAGCTTGTTTGCAAGCTCGGTTGATTGCGGAACGTCAAGTCTGTGTCTTTTTAAAAGCTCCACTTGGGAGAAAACTTCATCGGGAGTTCCCTGTGTGAGAATTTTTCCGCTGTCCATTACCACTACTCTGTCGGCAAGTACAGCCTCGTCCATATAGTGGGTAATGAGCACAACGGTTATGTTTTTCTCTTTGTTAAGCTTAAGAAGCGTTGAAAGTACCTCGTCACGTCCGTTCGGATCAAGCATTGCTGTCGGCTCGTCAAGCACGATACATTCGGGCAGCATTGCAAGGATTCCCGCAATTGCCACTCTCTGTTTCTGACCGCCCGAAAGCTTGTACGGTGCGTGTTCTCTGTATTCGTACATTCCGACAGCCTTAAGAGCGTAATCAACACGCTCTCGGATTTCCTGCGGAGGTATTCCGAGGTTTTCGGGACCGAAAGCAACGTCCTCCTCGACAATGCTTGCAACAAGCTGATTGTCAGGATTCTGGAGCACAAGACCTACCTTTTTTCTTATATCATAGGTTTTTTCTTCGTCAGCGGTGTCGTCGCCGTCAATCAGAACTCTGCCGCTGTCGGGCAGAAGCATTGCGTTGAGGTGCTTTGCTATTGTGGATTTGCCGCAACCGTTGTGACCGAGCAAAGCGACAAATTCACCCTTTTTTATGTCGAGTGAAACACCGTCAACGGCATTTTTTACACTCTTGACATTTTCGTCATCAGTATAAGAAAAAACAACATTCTCAAGCGAGATAAAATTCATTAACTACTTCTCCCAGATTGCAGTCGAGCCGCACGGCAGAATGAGCCCCGTGTCGGTGACATTAAGACCAATTTCGTTGCTTGACACACAGCCGCCAAAGTCCTTTTTGAGCAGTATGCCGAGCAGATATTCCATTACTGCGGGTGAAAGTCCCGTAGTGTATGAGTTGAGTATAAAGAAAACAGGGTTGTCGGACAAAACCTGTTTGCAGAGAAAAACAAGCGAAAAGAGCTGTTCTTCAAGCTTCCAGACCTCGCCGCCCGGACCTCTGCCGTAGGACGGAGGGTCCATTATTATGCCGTCGTATTTGTTACCACGCCTGATTTCACGCTGTACAAATTTTACGCAGTCGTCAACAAGCCACCTTACGGGCTTATCGGCAAGACCGCTTGACTGTGCGTTTTCCTTTGCCCACTGCACCATACCTTTTGATGCGTCAACGTGGCACACGCTTGCGCCTGCGCTTAAACACGCAAGCGTTGCGCAACCTGTATAACCGAAAAGGTTGAGCACCTTGAGCGGTCTGTTTTCATTTTTTATTTTCTCGGCGGCAAAGTCCCAGTTTACCGCCTGTTCGGGGAATACTCCCGTATGCTTGAAGCCCATAGGCTTTATGTTGAAAACAAGCTTGTCGTAGTTTATTGTCCAGCGGTCGGGAACTTTTTTGTACTGCTCCCAGAATCCGCCGCCCTTGTTACTGCGGTGATACCTTGCGTGTGCACTGTGCCAGAGGGGATTTTCCTTTTTCGTTGACCAGATAATCTGCGGGTCGGGACGAATGAGAATTATATCGCCCCAGCGTTCAAGACGTTCGCCGTCGGAGGTATCAATAAGCTCGTAATCCTTCCAGTTTTCCGATAATCGCATTATGATAATCTTTCCCTTACAACCTGTGCAGATTCTTCTGCAAGGCTCTGAATTTCCTCAAGGTTTTCACCCTCGAGCATTACTCGTACAAGCGGCTCTGTTCCCGAAACACGGACTAAAATTCTTCCTCTGTCGCCGAGAATTTCGGTAACACGCTTGATTTCTGCCTTTACTTCTTTATCTGTATAGAAAGCAAGCTTGCCCTCTGCGCTGACCTTTACGTTGATAAGCACCTGAGGCATACGCTCCATAACCTTTGCAAGAGTGCTGAGTTTTTCGCCTGTACGCTTCATTATGCTTAAAATCATTGCACCCGAAAGCTCACCGTCGCCTGTTGTTGCATAGTCAAGGAAAATAATGTGACCGCTCTGCTCGCCGCCGATGTTGTAACCCTCACGAAGCATTGCTTCAAGAACATAACGGTCGCCAACCTTTGTTGAAACGAAGGTCATACCGTTTGCATCGCAGAATTTATTGAATCCCATATTTGTCATAACAGTGCCGACAACAGCATTTTTCTTAAGAACACCTCTGTCTTTCATATCCTTTGCACAGATTGCTATCAGGTAGTCGCCGTCAACGAGGTTGCCGTTTTCGTCAACTGCAAGGCATCTGTCGGCGTCGCCGTCAAAGGCAAGACCGCAGCAGAGCTTGTGCTCACGGACGTAGTTCTGAAGTCTGTTTATATGAGTAGAACCGCAGTCCTTGTTAATATTGATTCCGTCGGGATTATTGAAAAGCATATGCACCTTTGCGCCGAGCTTTGTAAAGAGCTTTTCGGCTGTGCGTGAAGATGAGCCGTTTGAGCAGTCAAGGGCAATTTCCATACCCTCAAGGTCACAGCCGATTGACTTTGCAACGTGGTCAACATAGTCTTCGACAGCGTCATCCATTCTTGTAACCTTACCGATGTTTTCGTCCTTTGCAAGAGCGTAAGGAACTACGTTATCAAGTACGATTTCTTCAATTCTGTTTTCAAGGTCGTCGGGCAGCTTACAGCCGTCAGAGCTAAAAATCTTGATTCCGTTGAATTCAAAGGGATTATGAGAGGCTGAAATCATAATGCCTGCGTCAGCGTTGTATTTGCCGACAAGGTATGCAACCGCTGGCGTGGGCACTACGCCTAAAAGTTCTACATTTGCACCTACTGAGCAGAGTCCTGCAATCAGCGCACCCTCGAGCATATCGCCCGAAAGACGTGTGTCCTTTCCGATTAAAATTGTGGGGTGTTCAACCTCGTCGCTGATAAGCACCATTGCGGCGGCTCTGCCGATGTTCATTGCAAGCTCAGCAGTAAGCTCAGAATTTGCAACGCCTCTTGCGCCGTCTGTTCCGAATAGTCTTCCCATAATTGTTATCCTCCGTAATTTCAAATTATTTATTTAAATGGTTTTTATTAAGTTTTGTTTTATGGAAACACAAAATATAATAATGTAGGGAACGACCCCTGTGTCGTTCCTATATAAAGTCAGATGTATTTCCGTTAGGAACGACACAGGGGTCGTTCCCTACAGCTTAATAAGAAAACACTGATAATAAACCTGACTATTGTAAGATAATAACTAATTCTTATCAAACAGGCTCGGCTGGGTTGGCATTGCATTTACCGTACCCTTTGGAAAATCATAACCGAGATGTCTGCACGCTTCGGCAGTTATGCATCTGCCTCTCGGAGTTCTGCTTAAAAAGCCGATTTGCAGAAGATACGGCTCATAAACGTCCTCTATCGTGACTGCCTCCTCGCCGATTGCCGCTGCGAGCGTTTCAAGTCCCACGGGACCGCCGTTGTAAAAGCGGATAATCGCTTCCAACATTCTTCTGTCGTTCTGGTCAAGTCCGAGCTCGTCAATTTCAAGCCTGTCAAGCGCAGTTCTTGCCGACTCAACGTTGATTACTCCGTCCGACATTACCTGTGCAAAGTCACGCACTCGCTTTAAAAGTCTGTTTGCAATTCTCGGTGTTCCTCTTGAACGTGAGGCTATTTCAAGCGCACCGTCGTGCTCTATTTTTATTCCCAGAATTCCTGCGCTTCTCGTGACAATCAAGGCAAGCTCCTCTGGGGTGTAGAGCTCAAGCCTTAATACCACGCCGAAACGGTCACGCAGAGGTGCAGTAAGCTGACCTGCCCTTGTTGTTGCGCCTACAAGCGTAAACTTAGGTAGCGGCAGATGATATGACGCTGCCATTTGTCCCTTGCCTGTTATGATGTCGATTGCAAAGTCCTCCATTGAGGGATAGAGAATTTCCTCTACCGCACGGCTCAGGCGGTGGATTTCGTCGATAAAAAGCACGTCGCCCTCATTGAGATTCGTAAGCAAAGCCGCCAAATCTCCGGGTTTTTCAATTGCAGGGCCTGACGTTATTCTTACCGACACGCCAAGCTCGTTTGCGATTATTCCCGCAAGCGTTGTTTTTCCGAGTCCGGGAGGGCCGTAAAGCAGAACGTGGTCGAGAGTTTCGCCCCTGATTTTTGCCGCTTCAATGAACACCCTTAAATTCTCTTTTGCCTTGTCCTGTCCTATGTATTCATCAAGATTTTTCGGTCTTAACGGATTTTCTCCGTCAACTGAATCCTCGGGGATTTCGGAAGTATCAAGTATTCTGTTTTCAAAGTCAAATTCTTCTGAAAATTCCATTTTACTCATCTTAATTTCTTCCCATCTGCTTTAATGTCAATGCAATAAGCTGTTCAACAGGCAGTGAGCTGTCAAGCGTTGCAAGTACGGGTGAAACGTCCGAGGGAGAATATCCGAGTACTCCCAAGGCTTCGATTGCTTTCGGAATATTGCCCGTAACGGCATTTGCCGCACCCGACGTTACGGCTGACATTGAGCTGTCGGTTGTCGCCGCTTTTGCAAGCTTATCCTTTAACTCAAGCACAATTCGCTGTGCAATTTTCTTGCCGATTCCCTGCGCTCTTGTGATTGTTTTGATGTCGTCGGTTGCAATAGCCATTGCAACCTGTTCAGGGCTTAGCTCTGAAAGAACGGAAAGTCCTGCCTTTGGTCCGACTCCGCTTACGCTTATCAGCGTTTTAAAGGTGTCAAGCTCGGTTTTGGTTGCAAAACCGAAAAGCTCAACTGTGTCCTCCCTGACATTAAGATATGTATAGAGCATTACCTCTGTGTTTAATTTGAGGTTTTTGAGTGTGTTGATTGTTGTCTGACAGTTGTATCCCACGCCGCCGCACTCTACAACTGCGCTCGACGACGTTGTGTGAATTAACTTTCCTCTGACGGAATAAAGCATTTTTATATTCCTTTCCTGAACATTGCCTGACGCAAATCCGAGCCAGCCGCCTGTGCGTGACAGATTGCAATTGCAAGGGCGTCGGCTGTATCGTCGGGCTTTGGCACTTCTTCAAGTTTTAAAAGTCTGCGCGTCATTTCCATAACCTGAGGTTTTTTTGCCTTTCCGTATCCCGTTACGGCTGTTTTGACCTGCAAAGGAGTGTACTCGAAAATCGGTATTTTCAGCTTTTGTGCCGCAAGAAGAGTTACTCCCCTCGCCTGTGCAACCTTGATTGCGGTTTTCTGGTTTGTCTGAAAATAGAGTCTTTCAATCGCAAGAGCGTCGGGTCGGCAGCGGTTGAGGATTGCATAAAGCTCGTCGTAAATATATTCAAGTCTCTGATTGAAATCGGTATGAGCCTGCGTTTCTACAGAGCCGTAGCCGATAGCCTTGTATGTATTTGACTTAAAGCTGATTGCGCCCCAGCCGACTATTGCATAGCCGGGGTCAATTCCGAACACTACCAAAATTCTACCTCCGCAATTCTTTAAAGGGGTCGAGTGCCTCGACACGCAATTCGGGCAGACAGATTGATATTATCAAGCCTTCTTCGCCCGACCGTGACAAAGCAGTTTCATATAAAGTAAAAAAGGGTAAATTAACGCAATTTTAGTTATTATATCACAAATAAGGGAAATAAGCAATATTTATAATAAACTGCGAATAAATTTATGTTTGGCATAAACTCTTGACACAAGAGGAAAATAATTGTATTATTTTTATTGTATATATTCTATCGGAAATGAGGTTACATTTATGGAAAATACAAAAAAGACTATGGACAAAATCGTTGCTTTGTGCAAAGGCAGAGGTTTTGTATATCCGGGTTCCGAAATCTACGGCGGTCTTGCTAATACATGGGATTACGGTCCGCTTGGTATGGCGCTTAAAAATAACATCAAGAACGCTTGGCTTAAAAAATTCGTTCAGGAAAACAAGTACAACGTAGGTCTTGACTCTGCTATTCTTATGAATCCGCAAACATGGGTTGCGTCAGGTCATCTCGGCGGATTTTCCGACCCGCTTATGGACTGTAAGGAATGTAAAACACGTCACCGTGCCGACAACCTTATTGAAGATTTTGACGGTACAAATGTTGCAGGCTGGACTAATCAGCAGATGATGGATTATATCAAGGAAAAGGCTATTCCCTGCCCCAACTGCGGCAAGCACAACTTTACCGACATTCGCCAGTTCAATCTTATGTTCAAGACTTTCCAGGGCGTTACCGAGGACAGCAAGAATGAAATTTATCTTCGTCCCGAAACTGCTCAGGGTATTTTCGTAAACTTCTCGAATATTCAGAGAACAAGCCGCAAGAAAATTCCGTTCGGCGTTGCACAGGTCGGCAAGAGCTTCCGTAACGAAATCACTCCCGGTAACTTCATTTTCCGTGTGCGTGAATTTGAGCAGATGGAGCTTGAATTCTTCTGCAAGCCGGGTACTGACCTTGAATGGTTTGAGTACTGGAGAGGCTTCTGCCGTGACTTCCTTTATTCTCTCAATATCAAGGAAGAAAATCTCCGTTTGCGTGACCATTCACCCGAGGAGCTTTGCTTCTATTCAAAGGCTACTACCGACTTTGAGTACCTCTTCCCGTTTGGCTGGGGCGAGCTGTGGGGCGTTGCCGACAGAACAGACTACGACCTCACTCAGCACAGCAACACGAGCGGCAAGGCACTTGAATACTTTGACCAGACAACTAACGAGAAGTACATTCCTTACGTTATTGAGCCGTCGCTCGGTGTTGAACGTCTTTTCCTTGCTCTTGTTGTTGAGGCTTATGACGAAGAGGTTATCGACGAAAAGGACACAAGAGTTGTTATGCATTTCCACCCTGCACTTGCTCCGTTCAAGGCTGCTGTTCTTCCGCTGTCGAAGAAGCTCAACGAAAAGGCTGAGGAAGTTTATGAGATGCTTACCAAGGACTTTATGGTTGACTACGACGACGCAGGCTCAATCGGCAAGCGTTACAGACGTCAGGACGAAATCGGCACACCGTTCTGCATTACTTACGACTTTGACTCAATTGAGGACGGCTGCGTAACAGTCCGTGACCGTGACACAATGCAGCAGGAACGAGTTGCAATTGACAAGCTCAGCGAGTACATTGCAGAGAAGATTAAATTCTGATAAAGAAATTTAAAAGAAAAAATTTGGCGGTTTTGCGAAATGCAAAACCGCCTGTTTTATATGTTTTATTATTAGTTTTTAATTTCCAATAATTCGCCTATTCTGTAGTTATCACTATATCCAACGAGATATTTCTGAATACAGGTAGCGTCAAGAATTGAAACAACGCCGTCATTATTTACATCGGCAAGAGTATTTACAAGCTCAGTCTGTTCTTCGGGCACGTAGAGTCCGATTATTAGTTTTTGAATAGCAGTTGCATCGGTAACGGAAACTTCGCCGTCAAGGTTTACGTCGCCGTAGATGTATTGAGGTTGTTTATTATTAACTAAAGCAAAAACCGATAGATGATCGGTAGTAAATACATAATTTCCATCTATATATTCGGCATTCATATTTTCCTTTGTTCCATCATCTTTTATACAGAATACATCGCAATCACTATATTCTGATGGAATAGAAATTGTAATTGTACCACTTGGTTGAATTTTTTCATAATCTCTTATGAGATTAACATCATAAGCAACTACTGCGTTTTCGATATCTATATCTATCTGATTAACTTGCAGTGTCGCATCCGGAATAATAAGACCATTTATAGAAACTCCGTTTGCATTCAAAACAATATTCTGTGGATCAGGCGCTGGATCTGGAGTTTGATATTTACTTTGAAATAACACCCATGGAATATCTCCTACATATTCTAAATCAGTTAATTGATATGGAAGATTATAGTACAATTCATTATATGTTAATTTGTTATACTTAAAGTCAGTGCCTACGTACATAGCTGCTGTTTCTAATTTGTTAAAACTTTTCAAGTTCGGCAATTTTGATAAATTATTAAATTGCACATCTAAATAATATAATGTTGAACTCATATCCCTAACAGCAGAAATATCAACAAGTTCATTATGGGTTGCTCGTATTTCCCAAAGATTTAGCCCTTCAATGCCATCAAGAGATTTTAATGCGTTGTAATCTACTTCTATAATTACCAAATTGTGAAGATTATTCAAACCTTTAAGAGTAGTAATTTTTTCACCGCCAAAATCGGAGTTATAACCACACCATAAAAATCTTATATCTTCAACCTCAGATTTTTGTATAAGTCCATCACTATTTGAATCGGACACTGATAAAATATAATTATATAGTGTTATATCAGGTATTCCGTTTTCATCTTTTGTAATTACATCTTCTGTCGCACTTACTGATATAGGCATAGTACCAACTAAAAGCATCATCAAAATTAATATCAAAAACACCTTAACACTAATTGGTTTTAATTTCATTAACTTTTCCTCCTGATTCTTTTATTTACATAAGATACACCAAAATGGTTTACACTATTATAAACCATTTTGGTTTATATGTCAATATACCGATTTGGTTTGTTATACAATCATCTTATGGTGGTGATTTGATTGTACAGAAGAATTCGGGAATTGAGAGAGGATAATGACCTTTTGCAAAAGGATCTTGCAGAATATTTAAAATGTTCCCAAGTAGCTTATTCAAGATATGAACTCGGACAAAGAGATTTACCTACAGAAGTTCTTATCGCAATAGCAAAATATTATCATACAACCACAGATTATATTCTTGGACTTACTGACAAAAAATAAAGCGATAAATTTACTGTGTGTAAGATTATCGCTTTTTGTTTTATATTATTACCTTTTTATACGAATTGTAGGGAACGACCCCCGTGTCGTTCCTAAGTAAAGTTAGATGAATTTCCGTTAGGAACAACACAGGGGTTGTTCCCTACGTTTATTTAGCACATACACTAATCGAGCTTGCCTCGATATTTTTCAGGGCAAGCTCTTTTGCTTTTAATTGATTTTTTCGGTGTAGTCGAGGGCTATCCAACCTGCGCCGCTTTTAAGCTTGCCCCATTTTGTTGCGCCCTTGCCTGTTTTTTCTTCAACGATTGTATATGCGCCGCCCTGTGCGATCGCGCCTACAATGGCGTAGTCTGTTCCTGCGCCTTTTCGGATATTAACACCGTCGGAGGGTGTGATTCTTACTATATAGCTTTTGAAGGCTGATGAAGTGCCTGAACTGCCTGATGAACTGCTCGTGCCTGTTGATGCCGCTGTATACTTTACGCCGAAATATGAGCAGAGTCCTTTGCAGATTGCCTCGCCGATTTTTGAAGTGTTATTGATTATCCAGCTTGCACCTGTCTTTGTGTCGTGGAATTCGCACTCAACGTAAACTGTGAGCGCCTTTGGTACGTTGATTTCATAGAGCCCTGTCTGATAGGTTATGCTGTCGGCTGTGCCGGGTGAGATTTTGCCAAGCTCATTCAGAATTGCCTGACAAGCCTTTCTGCCGTTTGAATTAAGGCAGAAAATTCTCGTTCCTCCCGTAACCTGTCCGTTATAGGCGTTAGTGTGAATCGGCATATGAATGTCGGCGTTAAAGCTGTCTGATTCACTACAGCGATTCTGCATACTGTCGCCAGATTTGCCGACTTTCACCTCAAAGCCACATCTTTTAAGCGCCGTTGCTGTTGCTTTTGCAATTTTATCGCACTGCGCCATTTCGTTTGTCTTGCCCGTTGCATAAGAGTTGCTGAACTGGTTTGACGGGCTTAAATATATTCTTTTAGCCATTCTTATCTACTTCCCCTTTTTCAATATTCATTACTGCCGCCGCTCCTGCTGACAAAGCAGAAATTGCAAGACCTATTAATGCGTTTTTTACTACGTCGCCGTCGGCAAAATTCAATCCGCTTAAATATAACGTAATATTTGTAAGAACATAGCCGATTGCAGTCTGCAAAAACGTACGCAAAGCACGGATAAGGCAGTTTTTTGTAAAACATAAATTTAATTTTTTCATAATCTGATGTCCTTTCAATGTGCATTACCGCACACTATTATCATACGGTAATGCTCTGATTTTGTTCGTTTTCAAGGTCTGAAATGCGGTGGTCGGCTGTTTTCAGCTTGTTTTCAATCACCGCTTCGTGCTGTTCAATAAGATATACACGCTCAATCAGGTTATTATGCTTGTCAACCTTTTTTTCGAGCTGTTCTATCCTGTAATTTGACAGCCTTGACGTTGCAAATATGCCTGCAAGCGTGCCGATTAGTGTGCCTGCAAACGAAAGCAACGCCAGAATAATCTGTTCGCTCAATTTATCACCTCCACTTACAGGGCAAAAAAAAGAAAAGTTGCATACTTTTATGCAACTTTTCAAAAAATTTATAAAATTATTTATTCAGCAGTGGTTTGAGATACTGTCCTGTAAAGGATTTTTCGTTTTCAGCAACCTGTTCGGGAGTTCCGAGCGCCACAATTTCTCCGCCCATATCTCCGCCCTCGGGACCGAGGTCTATTATATAATCTGCTGTCTTTATCAAATCAAGGTTATGCTCGATTACCACAACAGTATTTCCGCCCTCAACAAGGAGCTGAAGCACGTCAACAAGCCTGTGAACATCGGCAATATGAAGTCCTGTTGTCGGCTCGTCAAGAATATAAATCGTCTTGCCCGTACTGCGCTTTGAAAGCTCGGTTGCAAGCTTGACTCTCTGTGCTTCACCGCCCGAAAGCGTTGTTGCCGGCTGTCCGAGTTTTACGTAACCGAGTCCGACATCAAACAGAGTTTTGAGCTTTCTGTAAATTTTCGGGATATTTGCAAAGAACTCCATTGCCTCTTCGACCGACATATCGAGCACGTCGCTGATTGACTTGCCCTTGTACTTGACTTCAAGCGTTTCACGGTTGTAGCGTTTGCCTTTGCAGACCTCGCAGGGAACGTAAACATCAGAGAGAAAGTGCATTTCAATCTTGATGATTCCATCGCCCTGACAAGCCTCGCACCTACCGCCCTTTACATTAAATGAGAATCTGCTCTGAGTAAAGCCGCGCATTTTTGCGTCCTGCGTTGATGCAAACAATGCTCTTATATCTGTAAACAAACCTGTATACGTTGCAGGATTTGAACGGGGTGTTCTGCCAATCGGACTCTGGTCGATTGCGATTACCTTGTCGAGATTTTCAAGTCCCTTAATCTCCTTATGCTTGCCCGAAATTGTCTTTGCACCGTTCAGCTCACGTGCAAGTGTTTTGTAGAGGATTTCGTTAATCAGCGAGCTTTTTCCCGAACCCGAAACACCTGTTACGCAGACAAGCTCGCCAAGCGGGATTTTTACATTTATATTTTTAAGGTTATTCTGCACGGCGCCCTTGATTTCAAGGAATTTTCCGTTGCCCTTTCTGCGCTTTTCGGGAACCGGAACACAGCGTTTTCCGCTTAGGTACTGACCTGTGATTGAATTTTCACAGGCTTTGATTTTGTTTACGTCACCTGTGCAGACAATCTGACCGCCGTGTATTCCTGCACCCGGACCTACGT
Source organism: Clostridiales bacterium (assembly GCA_019415925.1). GTDB lineage: Bacteria > Bacillota > Clostridia > Oscillospirales > Acutalibacteraceae > Ruminococcoides. The sequence goes on along the minus strand of DXYG01000008.1, from coordinate 11,555 downwards.
CAACAATGCAGTCGGCGGCATACATAGTGTCCTCGTCGTGCTCAACGACAATCACCGTATTACCTAGGTCACGCAGACGTTTGAGGGTGTTCAGCAATTTTTCGTTATCACGCTGATGAAGTCCGATGCTCGGCTCGTCGAGGATATAGAGAACGCCCATTAATGAACTGCCTATCTGCGTTGCAAGCCTGATTCGCTGGCTTTCACCGCCCGATAATGTTCCCGAGCTTCTCGAAAGTGTGAGGTAACTAAGACCTACGCTCTTTAAGAAGTTGAGCCTTTCGATTATCTCCTTGATTATTTCCTCGGCAATAATATGCTCCTTTTCGGTAAGCTCAAGTTTTTTTACAAAATCGAGTGCGTCAACTACCGACATTTTACAAAACTGTGAAATATTGATTCCGCCGACTGTTACGGCAAGGCTCTCCTTTGAAAGGCGTTCGCCGTGGCACTCGTCGCAAGGAATTTCTGTCATATATGAGCTGATTTCGTCCTTTATCCAGTTACTGCTTGTTTCACGGTAACGGCGTTCAAGGTTGTTGATTATGCCTTCAAAGCTCTGTTCATAGCTTCCGCTTCCGTAAACAGATTTGCGGTTTATTATAAGTTTTTCGTCGCCTGTTCCGTAGAGAATTTTATCTATAACTTCTTTTGGTATGTTCTTCAGCGGCTCTGATAGAGAGAAGTTGTATTTTTTAGCGAGCGCCTCAAAATACATTGTAGCAATTGAACTGCCTTCCATAGCCCAGCCGCTTCCCTTTATGCCGCCGTCCTTTATACTTTTATTCCAATCGGGAATTATTTTGTTCTCGTCAATCTTCAGAAACACACCGAGTCCCGTACACTTAGGACACGCACCGAACGGATTGTTGAATGAAAACATACGAGGCGACAAATCGTCAATGCTCACGCCGTGCTCGGGACAGGCATACTTCTGCGAAAAGGTGACGTCCTCACCACCCGAGAAATTAACTACAATAAGTCCTCCTGCAAGCTTTGAAGCCGTTTCTATACTGTCGGCAAGACGTGACGTTATTTCAGGTTTAATTACAAGGCGGTCAACAACCACCTCGATATTATGCTTTTTATTTTTCTCTATCGGAATTTTCTCTGACAAATCATAGATTATTCCGTCAACACGTACACGCACAAAACCTGACTTTCTTGCGCTGTCGAGCACCTTTGCGTGTTCGCCCTTTCTGCCTTTTACAACGGGTGCTAAAACCTGAATTTTAGTACCCTCGTCATAAGACATTATTTTATCCACAATCTGGTCAACCGTCTGCTGACGGATTTCTCTGCCGCAGACCGTACAGTGCGGAACGCCGATTCTTGCGTACAAAAGACGAAGATAATCGTAGATTTCGGTTACCGTTCCGACAGTTGAACGTGGATTTTTGGAAGTTGTTTTCTGGTCAATTGAAATTGCTGGCGACAACCCCTCTATGCTTTCAACGTTCGGCTTGTCCATCTGACCGAGAAACATTCTTGCGTATGATGAAAGGCTTTCGACATAGCGGCGCTGTCCCTCTGCGTAAATAGTGTCAAACGCAAGCGAGCTTTTTCCCGAGCCTGAAAGTCCCGTAATTACAACAAGCTGATTTCTCGGGATTTCAACGTCAATATTTTTAAGGTTATGTTCCTTTGCCCCTCTGACAATTATTTTATCCTGTGCCATTTTTCAACCCCATTTTGGCGAATCTATACGCCCCTACATTCTGCAATAGCCTCCCGAAGGAGGCTATCAGATTAATTATTCTTTTGTGGAATTATTCTTCCTCGGTTTCAGAATTTGTATTATCGGAAACAGCTTCTTCTGTTTCTTCACTCTCTTCAACCTCTATCGGCTCAACATATGTGCCGTTCATTACAGCCTCAAAGTCCTCGCTTCCCATCTTCTCGTGCTTGATAAGATAAGCGGCAATCTCGTGGAGCTTGTCAATGTTCTCGCTGAGAATCTTTTCAGCCTTATCGTAAGCTTCATTTACAATCTTCAAAACAAGCTCGTCAATCTTAGCAGCCGTAGCCTCGGAATAGTCCTGAGTACGTCCCATATCTCTGCCGAGGAATACTGCGCTGTTGTCGGTACCGTAGCAGATACAGCCGAGTTCCTTGGTCATACCGTACTTTGTAACCATTGAACGTGCTGTCTTGGTAGCCTTTTCAATATCGTTTGACGCACCTGTTGAAATATCGTCAAGAATGAGCGCCTCTGCAACACGTCCGCCAAGGCAAACAACAATATCCTCGAGCATTTCGTTCTTTGAGTTGTACGACTTATCCTCACTAGGCAGCGGCATTGTGTAACCGCCTGCCATACCTCTGGGGATAATTGAAATTTCGTGAACAGGGTCCTGAGTTTCAAGCTTATCAAAGAGAATTGCGTGGCCTGCCTCGTGGTATGCAGTCAGCTTCTTTTCCTTGTCGCTCATTACCTTTGACTTTTTCTCAGCACCGACTACAACCTTGACTGTTGCTTCCTCAATTTCCTGCATTGTAATTGCCTTTTTGTTCTTTCTTGCGGCAAGAAGTGCGGCTTCGTTGAGGAGGTTTTCAAGGTCTGCGCCCGTAAAGCCTGCGGTTGTCTTTGCAATTGTCTTGAGCTTAACATCGGGAGCAAGCGGCTTTTTGCGTGCGTGAACCTTTAAGATAGCCTCACGTCCGTTTACGTCGGGATAACTTACGATTACCTGACGGTCAAATCTGCCCGGACGCATAAGTGCGGGATCAAGAACGTCGGGACGGTTAGTTGCGGCAATGAGAATTACACCCTCGTTTGCGCCAAAGCCGTCCATTTCAACGAGCAACTGGTTAAGAGTCTGCTCACGCTCGTCGTTGCCGCCGCCGAGACCTGCGCCTCTCTGGCGACCTACTGCGTCGATTTCATCTATGAAAATAATACAAGGTGAGTTTTTCTTTGCCTGATCGAAGAGGTCACGTACTCTGGACGCACCTACGCCAACGAACATTTCTACAAAGTCGGAACCCGAAATTGAGAAGAACGGAACGCCTGCTTCACCTGCGACTGCTCTTGCAAGCAAGGTTTTACCAGTTCCGGGAGGTCCTACAAGCAACACGCCCTTGGGGATTCTTGCGCCGAGCTTGTTGTACTTGTCGGGAGCCTTGAGGAATTCAACAACCTCTGCAAGCTCTTCCTTTTCTTCGTCTGCGCCTGCAACGTCGTCAAAGGTAGTTTTGCGCTTTTCGTCGTTTGTATTCTTTATTTTAGCCTTGCCGAAGTTCATTTCCTTGCCGCCAAGACCGCCTGCACTCATCTTCCTCATAATGAATATCCATGCGCCGATAAAGAGCACGGTGAGAAGAATTGTGGGAATAAGCTCCATTAAGAGCGAATTGTCGCTTGCACGGACAAGGTTGTAGGTTATAGCCTCGTCGGCAGAAGCCTGATAGGGCTTGACGTCATCAAGGAATCGCTGAATGTCGGCAAGCTGACCTTTAACAACTACCTGCTTTGCCTTTTTGCCGGGTACTGATGACCCCGACGGAGTTGTTTCGGCAGGCGTTGTAGTTTCAACAACCTTTGTAGGTGAGGTTGAGTTCTCCTTACTGACAATTGCGCTTTCGCCCTCTTTGAGCGTGATTTCAATTACGCCCGAACCGTAGTTTATGGTATAGCTGTCAACCATATCCTTTTCAAAATACTGCACAAGCTCGGAAGTTTTGGGCGTCTCGGTCTGTCGAGAGCCGTAAAGCATTGCAACAGCTAAAATTATCAGAATCGGTATTCCCAAATAAAGAAGCAGATTGCGTACCTTTTTCTTATTATCCAATGCGTGTCACTCCTCTTTATATTATTGTTTATAGTCGATTATTTATGTAAATCAGCAATATCCTGAGGGAAATAAATTCCCGATATGGAAATTTCTGCACATTTCGTTATTAATTTAAATTTACATTATAAAGTCTTAGCAATTATAAACTTTTTCTGCTTGTTTTGCAAGAGAGTTCACAATATTTTCAACTTCTTTTTCTGAAATATGCACAGATTATGAGCACTTGTACATTATTTTCATTCATCAGAAAAAGAAATATCGATTTTTAATGCGTTTTCAGAATTATAAGCTGTTCCCTGTGCGGAAACACCAACTCCCTCGCACCATAAAATTACGTTATCAACTGCAAGAACTACTGATTTATCCCTTTGTTCCGCAGGAATTTTAAGCTCGTTCATTACCTTGCGGAGCGGTTTTGTAACCTTTCGCTTTGGGTATGTGAACATATCCTTGCTTTGGCGTGTTCTGAAAACTGCGTTTTTATTAAGGGAATCAGCATTTACAGAGTTTTTATTTTCTTTATCGGAATTATCTTTTGTAACTCGGTAAGTTTTTCCGCAGTATTCAAATTCGGTGTTTTCACAAAGTTTAATTTCATCAAGTTGATTTTCGTCCTTGCTGAAAACAAATCTTAATAACCCCTGTTTTGATACGGCTGAATATTTTTCGGTGAGATTAACTGCGCCGCCGTTTCTCATTATATCAATGATAAGCTCAATGTGCCTTTGTTCTGCGCTGAAATCTGCAAAACGCTTGCACAAAACTGCAACTGCATTTTTTATAATCGCATTGTGGTTAGAAAGCAAGGTTTTACAGTCATAGCCGTAATTGCATTTGCTCTCGGAAATTGCCTTGTCCGTCATAACGGAAAGATAATCCGAAATTTCTCTTGCATTTTCGGACAAACGCAAGGCAGAATTTTCAAATGAAGGATTGATTTCTTTAAGAGCAGGAATTACGTTGTGGCGGATTTTGTTGCGTGTGTAATCATCGGAAAGATTTGTGCTGTCGGTGACAAAGTCTAGATTTTTTTCACTGCAATATTGCTCAATCTGCACCCTTGTGCACTCAATGAGAGGGCGTATGATATATCCTCTGATGGGTGGAATTGCGCAGACTCCGCCGAGTGAAGCGCCCCTTGTAATATTGAAAAGCAGAGTTTCAGCATTGTCGGAGGCGGTATGAGCTGTTGCTACCTTTGCAGAAAGCTGTTCTGAAAGCTCTTCAAAAGCCGAATATCTTACGTTTCTTCCGCAAAGCTCCTCGCTGATTTTGTATTTCTTAGCAAGCTCGGATACATTTTCGTGTCTTACAAAAAGCTTTACTCCGTATTTTTCACAAAGCAATTTGCAGAAATTTTCATCTCGCTGTGCTTCTTCACCTCGGAGTCCGTGATTAACGTGAACGGCATACAATGCGAGATTGTATTTTTCTTTTATAGAATTAAGTGCATCAAGCAGAGCAACGCTGTCCGCTCCGCCCGACAAGGCGACAATTACGCTGTCGCCGTTTTTTAGCATATTATACTTTTCAACGGTACGAATAAGCTGATTATTCATCCCTTGCCTCCGTACCCGTAAAGCGCATAAATTCGCCTTGCCAATGTAATTTAACGGATTTTGCCTCGCCGTGACGGTTCTTTGCAACAATACATTCGCCCGAATTCATATCAGCTGTCGGTGCAGCCTGCTCAGCGTTTTTCTCGCTGTAATAGCCCTCTCTGTAGAGGAAAAGTACGATGTCGGCGTCCTGCTCGATTGAACCCGAATCACGCAAATCCGAAAGCTGAGGACGGTGGTCGGTACGCTGTTCTGACGCACGTGAAAGCTGTGAAAGTGTAATAACGGGAACGTTCATTTCCTTAGCAAGAATTTTGAGGTTTCTCGTGATTTCTGAAATTTCCTGAACACGGTTGTCTATTCTTCTGCCGCTTCCCATAAGCTGTAGGTAGTCGATTACAACAAGGTCGAGATTGCGAAGCCTTCTTAGCCTTGACTTCATCTCGGTGATTGTGATACCCGGGGTATCGTCAAGGTAAAGCTCAGCCTTGCTCAAGACGTCGCTTGCAGGAATAAGCCTGCTCCACTCTTCGTCATTTAGCTTGCCTGTACGCAATTTTGTACCGCTTATTAGCGCTTCGGTAGAAAGCAGACGGCTTGCAAGCTGTTCCTTTGACATTTCGAGTGAGAAGAAAGCAACGGTTTTCTTTGACTGACAGGCGGCGTTGCGGGCAATATTGAGCGCAAAGCTCGTTTTACCCATACCGGGACGAGCCGCAAGCAGAATAAGGTCGCTTCGGTTAAGTCCGGTAATTACTCTGTCGAGGTCGCCGATTCCCGTAGAAATCGGTTTCATACTGTCATCGGTTTCGCTGTTGAGTGCGTCAAGACGGTCAAAGGTCTGTAAAATTACGGAATTGATTCGCTCAAGTCCCGACTTTTCGTTGCCCTTGCGAATGTCAAAAATCTTCTGCTCGGCAGAGTCAATAAGAACTGACGGCTCTTCATCACCTGCCGATGCGTCGTCGATAATCTCACGTGAGGCTGTAATGAGCCTGCGGATATTGTACTTATCGGCAATAACCTTTGCGTAAGCCTCGGCATTTGAAATTGACGGACAGTTGTTTACCAAATCATAAAGGTAGGTTTTGCCCGTTGCCTCGTCAAAAGCTTTATTCTGTTTTAGTTTTTCAAGCAGAGTTACGAAGTCGATAGCCGCACCGAAATTTATCATTTCCTGCATCTGCATAAAAATAATCTTATGCAGTGCAACGTAAAAATAATCGGGTGATTTTATGTAATCTACAACCTTGTCGAAAACGGTGCTGTCAAGGATAATTGCTCCGAGAACAGCCTGCTCCGCTTCGGGGCTGTACGGCATATTAAGACCGTCGTAACTACCGCTGAATAGTGAATCAGCCATTATGACACCTACATATTTTTATTATGCTTCTGTTACCTGAACGTCAATGTTTGCGGAAATTCCTGTATAAAGCTTGACCTCTGCCTTATATGTTCCGAACTCCTTGATGTCACATTCAAGCACAACCTTGCGCTTGTCAACAACGATGTTATACTGCTTTTTGATTTCCTCTGCAACCTGCTTTGCGGTGATACTGCCGAAAAGACGTCCGCCCTGACCTGCTTTTGCGGTCATTACAAACTTCTTGCCCTCAAGCATTTTCTTCTGCTGTTCAGCCTGAGCTTTCTGGGTTGCGATTTTGAAATTCTTTGAATTCTCTGCGTTTTTATATTCATTCATAGCCTGTGCGTTGGCTTCTCTTGCAATCTTTCTGGGAAGAAGATAGTTGCGTGCGTAGCCGTCGGAGGCTTCAACAAGCTCGCCCTTTTTACCGAGTGATTTTACGTCCTGAAGTAAGATTACTTTCACTTTTATCGTCCTTTCTATGTTGTAATGTGTTTAGTTTTATTCTATATTTTCAATATTGTTGTTTACCTAAAAGATTAAATTACCACTGCGGACACGGCACGCCGTGTCCCTACGGAAAAGGTGGTCAATATTGTGGGGCATTGCTATAAATACAACCGACTGTTAGTCCCGAATTTTATTCTCAAAACACCGGCGGTGGCACACCGCCGAATTGCCTGCCGAGGCACTCGGCTATGTGTTTTCTATATCGTCAAGCACGCTGTCAATTACGGAAAGGAGCTTCTGATATGCAAGCTCCTTTGTTGTGTTTTCAAGCTGTGCCGCCGCCATAGTCTGGTGACCGCCGCCGCCGAGCTGTTCCATAATAATCTGAACATTAAGCTTTCCGTAGCTTCGTGCCGATATATTCATTCTGTTATTGTCCTCAAAAATTACAAACGACGCATCCACACCCTGTAGCGTGAGCATTTCATCGGCCGCCTGAGCCGCAGCAAGCCTTATATCGTCAGTATGAACTTTTGAAACGGAAACTGCGCAGCCTCTGTAGATATTTGAGCTGCAGACAATCTCAACTTTTTCACGGTATGTATCAATGCTGTCGGAGAACATTCCCTTAACAGTAAGCGTATTTGCGCCTTTTTTGCGAAGATAAGCCGCCGCTTCAAAGGTGCGCACACCTGTTTTGAGGACGAAATTCTTTGTATCAAGCATAATTCCTGCAAGAAGTGCGTCAGCCTGAACATAGCCGAGCGGCTTGTCATCAAGACAGCCTATAATCTCACTGCACATCTCGGCTGCTGATGATGCAGACGGCTCGTGACAGAACACGAGCGCATTGTCTATGTAATTTACAGCCTTTCTGTGGTGGTCAATTACAACAACTCTTTTACACTTTTCGTAAAGCTGTGCACTTTCAAGAGAATTCTTGAGGTGAGTATCAACTATAATAAGCAATGTCTTGGGCGTTACACCCCTGATTGCTTCATCAGGCGTTATAAAAATGCCTGTATCAACCCGGTCCTCAACATAGGAAATAAGCTGTTTTGCCATTGAGGTTTCCTTGTCAATGACAATTTTGCAGTAACGTCGGAAGGACTTTTCCATAATGCACTGAAGTCCGACAGCCGAACCTACACAGTCAAGGTCGGAAAAGCGGTGTCCCATAATGAACACCTTGTCGCAGTCCACAGCCGCACGGCTTATTGCGTTGGCGATTACACGCATTCTTACCTTGCTGACCTTTTCAGCCGCAGCGGCAGTGCCGCCGAAGAATTCATAGCTGTTGTCCTTGATTACGGCTACCTGATCGCCGCCTCTGCCAAGCGCCATTTCAAGCGCCTTTCGAGCGTTGATTTCGCTGTCTTTTAGCGACTTTGAACCTCGGCAGAGTCCGACAGAGATTGTTGCTATATGATTATTTACGTTGATTGAGCGGATTTCCTTCAAAATCGGGAACTTCTGCGCAACCATTTTTTCAACGTCGGAATCTCTGAAAATTATCATATATCGGTTAGTACCGATTTTCTTGTAGAGTGCGCTGTATTCAGCCGCCCACTTCTGGAGATTGGTTTCAACAGTCAGAGTGACCTCCGAATACGCTTCGTCGGAATCACTTGAAAAATCCTCTGCGTTGTCAAAGGTGATAATTGCAACGCAGGGCAGGCTTGCCTGATATTCACGCACCATTGACTTGTAGTATGTATTCTCGATAAAATGACATATTACTCCGTCACCGACTGACAGGCAGAAAACGGTGTATTCCCTGCCGTCAACGGCAACGTCCTCGCCCTCGCCGTCCTTGATATCTTCAATATCAAAGCCTGAAAGATAGGAGTTTATGTTTTCGCCCTCGGGACTTTTTCCCCCACACATTGATTTTCGGAATCGTGCATTACACCAGAGAATATCGCCCTGAGAGCCTGAAACGGCAACGGGATATTTATACTTTTCAAGATGTTCGGGATTTAATCCCTTGATTTTTTCGGCAGCGCTTTTAACAGTATTGTTGATATAGCTGCGAAAACGAAGTGATATGACGAATACTACCGCAAAAGCCGCTACGGAAATTCCAAGCTCAATATAACACAACACAATGTTATATTCAAAGGAAGCAAATGCCATAAGCATCATAACCGCAGCGAAGATTACAAACCACGGAGTAAGCGTCCAATGCTTTTTTCTCATATTATCCCTCAGTCATATAGGTATGTAAGGGACGCTCGGGAAAGCTGTCCCCTACAAGATTATACCTCCTGCAAGATAGGAAGTATCATAGGTGCTCGGCGTGTTTTCTGACCAATCAGCTTTGCCACGTCGTCCTTAATACGGTTTTTGATTATGCCCCACTCGTGAATGTTATTTTCGGCACAATCCTCAAGAATACCCAGAGCAACTCTTTTGACCTCATCAAGAAGTCCCTCGCTTTCACGGACATAGACAAAGCCTCTTGAAACAATGTCGGGGCCGCTGATTACGTGACCGTCATAAACGTCGAGTGACGCAACAATTATTATAAGTCCGTCCTGACCGAGATGCTTACGGTCACGAAGAACTATGCTTCCTACATCGCCTACGCCGAGTCCGTCAACAAACACCTTGCCTGCCTGAACGGGCGCAAGCTCCTTCATATAATTCTCGTTGATTTCGACAACACTGCCTACATCACCGATAAATATATTCTTTCTTTCCATTCCGAGGTACTGGGCAAGCTCAGCGTGCTTCTGAAGATGCTTTTGCTCACCGTGAACAGGAATAAAATATTTTGGCTTGACAAGGCGGTGGATAATTTTAAGCTCCTCCTGACAGGCGTGTCCCGAAACGTGAACGTCGTACATTGATTCGTAGATAACCTTACAGCCCTTTTTGAGAAGCTCGTCAACTACGTTTCCGACTGTCTTTTCATTTCCGGGAATGGGATTTGCAGAAATGATAATAAAATCACCCTCGCCCACCATAACCTTGCGGTGGTCTGAGTAAGCCATTCTTGAGAGTGCGCTCATAGGCTCGCCCTGACTGCCTGTTGTTACAAGAACAACCTGCTGCGGCATATATTTGTCGAGCATATCAATATCAATAATTATGTTTTCGGGCACGTTGAGATAGCCGAGATTTCGGGCAACATCCATATAGTTTACCATACTTCTGCCCGAAAAAGCTACTTTCCTGCCGTACTTTTCGGCACAGTTGATAATCTGCTGAACTCTGTTTACGTTTGACGCAAAGGTTGCTATGATTATTCTGTAGTTTTCTGCGCTTCTGAAAAGGCTGTCCAAACTGTCGGATACCATTCTTTCGGTCGGTGTGTAGCCTGAACGGTTGGCGTTTGTGCTTTCGGCAAGAAGTGCAAGTACTCCCTCGTCACCTACTCTTGCAATGCTTGAAAGGTCAATCATATCACCCGTAATCGGTGTGCAGTCAATTTTGAAGTCACCCGTATGAACGATAGTACCGGCAGGAGTTTTGATTGCAAAAGCAACTGCGTCGGGGATTGAATGGTTAACGTGAATAAACTGTACGCTCATACAGCCAAGCTTTATTGTATCGCCTGCGTTTACAACATTGAGCTGAGTTTTATTGTAAAGGCTGTGCTCCTTGAGCTTGTTTCCGACAAGCCCCAATGTAAGCGGTGTACCGTATATCGGCACGTTTACCTTTGAAAGAAGAAACGGCAGACCTCCGATGTGGTCCTCGTGACCGTGAGTAAGGACTATGCCCTTTACCCTTTCGTAATTCTGCTCAATGTACGAAAAATCGGGAATTACAAGGTCAACGCCGAGCATATCGCCGTCGGGAAATGCCATTCCGCAATCGACGATTATTATATCGTTTTCACATTCGATAAGCGTAATATTCTTTCCGATTTCATTAAGTCCGCCGAGGAAAGCAATTTTAACCGACGGCTTACGAACAGCTTTTTGCAGACCGTTCTTTACATAAGGCTTTTTCTTGTAGCTTTTCTTTCCTTTCTGTGAAAAGTTATTACCCGTACGGCTCTGTGCATTAAACGAACCCTTTGCAAACTGCTTTGAATTGTTTTTCTTACCCTTTGAGTACCTGTTTTGCTTCACATTATAATTTTCTTTTCTTGTTTCTGTACTCACAAATTTACCTCCATATTTTCTTTAGATTCTGAAATAATATATAGAAAGGCTTTTATTCTCCTGTCAAAGACGAATATTTAACGACCATATTCAAGGGAGAATAAAATCTTTCTTTTATAATCCGCAAGCATCAAACGGATTTATTCCCTGTATAATAAAAACACTGCAACAAAATAAGCATATACTGCTCCGAGTATATATATTCATATTATTTTAACTCAAATACCTTAATTATGTCAATACGTTAAAAGAAATATAATATATATTTTAG
>DXYG01000079.1 GCA_019415925.1 Clostridiales bacterium | reverse complement strand
TTCACAAAAATTGCATTGCAATTTTTGTGTGGACACGGCTCGCCGTGTCCCTACGCCAACTTTGCTATAATTCTAACGCTAAATTATGGTTTAGTTGAATAAAGGAATCACAATTAAATTATATTATAAAAGCAAAAAACTTGAAACAAGGGAGGAGGTAACAGAATGTTCAAAGGCATTACAAAACGCTGGATGCTCAACACGCTCAGCGTAATACTTACAATCATTATATCAATTGTTGTCTGCCTTATCTTTCTTGTTACCTACCTTTTTCAGAGCAGTGTTGAACAGAGCCTGAGCAATGCAAGCAGTGAGCTTTCGCTCGTTTTCTCGGGCTACACAAGCGATAGTTCAACAAGCTTTGCCTCATCTGCAAGAGATTATGTTGAAAATTTCAAGAAAAAAGAGCAGATGGAGGTTATGGTAATCAACTCAACAGGCAGGGTTGTTATGACCTCAACGGGATTTATCCCCTCTGACGATACAAAGCTTACCGATTTTGACCAAGCAAAGGAAAACGGTGACGGCTTTGCTTTCTGGAACGGAAAGCTGAGCTCGGGCGAAAGCGCAATGAGCGTAACACGCATTATATCAAACGACAGCGGTACGGTTGTCGGCGCAATTCGCTACATAGTTTCGATGGACCCCGTAAACAACAGAATTATGCTCGTTTCGGGACTCATAATCGCCCTTGGTCTTGTAATCATTTCGCTTGTAATTATTTCTGGACTTACGTTTATCCGCTCAATTGTAAAGCCGATTCGCAACCTCTCGCTTATTGCGGCTCAGATTGCGCACGGTGACTTTTCGGCTTCGGAAAAAATTGAGCACAAATACGACGATGAAATCGGCGACCTCTGCGACGCTGTCAGCGATATGGCTAAGGATTTGCAGACCACCGAGCAGATGAAAAACGACTTTATCTCACGTGTTTCTCACGAGCTGAGAACACCGCTAACCGCAATCAAGGGCTGGGCTGAAACAATGCAGCTTTCCGAAAGAGGCAAGCTTGACCGCAAAACCTTTGACAAGGGTATGGGAGTTATCATAAAGGAAAGCACAAGACTCACAAGCATTGTTGAGGAGCTCCTCGACTTCAGCCGTATTCAAAGCGGCAGAATGGTGCTTATGAACGAAAAGCTCGACATACTTGCCGAGTTTGACGAAACTATATATATGCTCAAGGAACGTGCCGTAAAGGAGGGCAAGCACCTGCTCTACGATGAGCCCGAGGCAGTTTATCCGCCCGTTTACGGCGACAGAAACAGACTCAAACAGGTTTTCCTCAATGTAATAGACAACGCCTTGAAATACACGCCGAAGGGCGGAGTAGTTGCGGCTCAGGTTATCTACAGCAAGGACGAACCCGATATAATAAAAATTGTAATTACCGATACGGGCTGCGGAATTTCCGCCGAGGATCTGCCCAAGGTAAAGGAAAAATTCTACAAGGCTAATCAGACCGTCAGGGGTTCGGGAATCGGACTTGCTGTTGCAGACGAAATTATGAATCTCCACAACGGTTCACTCGACATAGAAAGCGGAGAGGGAGTAGGAACAACCGTAACGCTCACTTTCCCGGTATACAAAGAGGGCGAAATTCAGACTATGCCCGAAAATATAAAGCTTTAAAAGACCTAACGAAAGGAAGTTTCAATGGCTAAATCATGTTGTAAACAAACAAAAAAAATTACGTCAATCGGCGGCAGTGCATTGATTGAAGGCATTATGATGCGCGGACCTAAGCGCACTACCGTATGCGTAAGAACAGGTGAAAAGGAAATCTACAGCGAGGACATCAGCATTAACACATTAGCCTCAAAATGCAAAATCTTCAAGCTGCCGTTTTTCAGAGGTATTGCAGGACTGGTGGACTCAATGCGTTTGTCATATAAATCTCTTATGCTTTCAGCCGACAAGGCAATCGAAGCAGGAGAAATTGAAGAGGAAGAGCCGTCTAAGTTTGAAAAATGGCTTGACGAAAAGTTCGGCGACAAGCTAGTAAAAATTCTTATGGTGTTTGCCTCAATCCTCGGCGTTGCGCTTGCAGTGGCACTTTTCTTCTTCCTGCCGTCATTTTTGTTTGACCTTTCGGCAAACTTCGTTCCCGTATTCAAGGGTGAGGGCGAAGCTGCCGTTTTCTGGAAGTCTGTATTTGAGGGTGTTTTAAAAATTGTTCTTTTCCTGCTCTACATAGTAGTGTGTTCGCAGATGACAGAGATGAAACGAGTGTTTATGTACCACGGCGCAGAGCACAAGACAATTTTCTGCTATGAAAGCGATGAAGAGCTTACTGTTGAAAACGTCAAAAAGCAGAGTCGTTTCCACCCTCGTTGCGGAACGAGCTTTATGGTGCTTATGCTGATTGTCGGAATCGTAATCGGTCTTTTCATTCCCGTTGCACCGTTCGGAATCGGATTTTTACGCCCTGTAATCAAAATCCTGCTTTTGCCGCTCACCTGCGGAATCGGCTACGAGCTTATCAAAATCTGCGGCAAGCACGACAATGCGTTAACAAGAATAATCGCCGCACCCGGACTCTGGGCACAGAGAATTACAACAAAAGAGCCTGACGACAAGATGATTGAGGTTGCAATCGAAGCAATCAAGGCTGTAATTCCCGAGGACGGCTCGGACATAGTTTCAAAATGATGACCGTTAAGGAAGCATATAAAAAATGCAAGGAAATCCTTGCAGAGTCGGAAATTGAGGACGAAGCCTTTGAAGCACTCTGCCTTTTTGAAAAGGTAACAGGCTTTGACAGGCTCGGCATAATCTCGCACGGGGATGAGCAGATAACCGACGAAAAGCTAAATGAGCTTTTAAGCCTTATAAAAAGGCGTTGTGAGCACGAGCCGTTGCAGTATCTTCTGGAAAGCTGGAGCTTTTGCGGCTTTGATTTCTGCGTTGGAAAAGGCGTGCTTATCCCACGTGACGATACCGAGGTAGTAGTTAATCTCTGCGTTGATTACCTTAAAAACATCGAAAACAAAAAGGTGATTGATTTGTGCGCAGGCAGCGGAGCAATCTCCGTTGCACTTGAAAAGCTTGCAGGTGCAGAAGTCACTGCACTTGAGCTAAGCGACGATGCGTTTAAATTTCTAAAAAAGAATATTAAATTGAATGATTCAAAAGTTAAAGCCATAAAGGGCGATGTTTTTACAGCCTATTGCGGCTTTGAAGATAATCACTTTGACCTGATAGTTTCAAATCCGCCGTATATCAAAACCGATGATATACAGACGCTTCAGGCTGAGGTTCGGCAAGAACCGAAACTTGCGCTTGACGGCGGAAAAAGCGGCTATGACTTTTACGAAGCAATCATAATGCACTGGAGTGCAAAGCTAAGGCACGGCGGTGCGCTTGCTTTTGAGCTGGGCGAAAACCAGAGCGATTATGTAGCTGAGCTTATGAAGTCACAGGGCTTTGAAAATATTCGCACTTCTCTTGATTTAGGTGGAGTGCATAGGGCAATAATCGGGACAATGCTCTAAAAATAGAAAATTTGTTCGATATTTTGCCTCTTTTATATTGCAATTTTTTTCTGTATATTTTATAATCTTAAATGAAATATGAATCCGAAGGCAAGTTTAAAGTAAATCGGATTTACGGAGGTATATGAAATGGCAGTTGATAAGACAAAAGCGCTTGAAACAGCGCTCACGCAAATTGAAAAACAGTTCGGCAAGGGTGCGGTAATGCGCCTTGGCGAAAATAAGCATATGAGCATTGACCATATTTCAACAGGCTCTCTGTCGCTTGATATTGCGCTTGGAATCGGCGGACTTCCACGAGGAAGAATCGTAGAAATCTACGGTCCCGAATCATCGGGTAAAACAACGCTTTCACTCCACTGTATTGCAGAAGGACAGAAAAACGGCGGCAACGTTGCGTTTATCGACGTTGAACACGCTCTTGACCCCACCTATGCGGCGGCTCTCGGCGTTGACGTTGACTCACTTCTCGTTTCACAGCCCGATACCGGTGAGGACGCTCTCGAAATTGCCGAGGCTCTTATACGAAGCGGTGCTATTGACGTTATCGTAATCGACTCGGTTGCGGCTCTCGTTCCGAAGGCTGAAATTGAGGGCGAAATGGGCGACAGCCACGTTGGCCTGCACGCAAGACTTATGTCGCAGGCTTTAAGAAAGCTTGCCGGCGCAATTTCAAAGTCGAACTGCGTTGCAATCTTCATCAATCAGCTCCGTGAAAAGGTCGGAGTTGTTTACGGCAATCCCGAGGTAACAACGGGCGGACGTGCACTCAAGTTCTACAGCTCTGTGCGTATTGACATAAGAAAAGCAGAAGCGCTCAAGGTAAACGGTGAGATTATAGGCTCGCACACAAAGGCAAAGGTTGTTAAGAATAAAATTGCTCCGCCTTTCAGAGAGGCAGAGTTTGACATAATGTACGGCGAGGGAATCTCACGTGAGGGCGAATTGCTTGACCTTTCCGTAAAGGCTGACGTGGTTCAGAAAGCAGGCGCATGGTTCAGCTACAAGGGCAACCGTCTCGGACAGGGACGTGACAAGGTTAAGGAGCTTTTAAAGACCGACAAGGAGCTTGCAAAGCAGATTGAGGACGAATTGTGGGCAAATATCGACAAGCTCTATGCCCGCAGAACTCCTGCGCCAAAGGCAAAAATCACCGAAGTTCCTGCGGCTGAGCCGTCGGCAAAAACAGCACCTGCCGAAGCGGCAAAAAATAGCAGTGCCAAAATTGACGTTTTAGTTGACGACTGATGCTGATAACTGCTATTGAGCCGAGAAGAAAGGCGATGAGTGCGCTGTATATCGACGGCGAGTTTGTAATGAACCTCGACACACGCACGCTGATTGAAAACCGCTTTGACGTCGGCAGAGAAATTGACGATGACGATTTGCACGAAATAATCAACCTCAGCAACGAAAGACGGGCAAAGGAAAAGGCACTCTGGCTGATTTCCTACCGTGACCACTCCAAAAAGGAGCTTACCGACAAAATCAGGCGCACCTGCGACGATGAAAGCGCAGAAAAAGCCGTTGAGCGTATGGAAGAATTAGGTCTTGTAAACGACAGGGTGTTTGCCGAAAGATACGCAAGAAAACTGCTTTTTACAAAGCATATGTCAAAAACAGCCGCATCATACGAGCTTGCCCGAAAGGGAATTGACAGAGAGCTTGCAGACGAAATTCTTGATAGTATTGAGGTTGACGAAAGAGAGCAGATTCGTGAAGTAATCGAAAAAAAATACAGAAATATAAGTGATGAAAAGATAAAACGCAGGGCGTTTTCGGCTCTGCAAAGGCTCGGCTACCGTTTCGACGATATTCGTGCCGTACTTGAAGAATACACAGAGGAAGACTGCATATGAATTATAAAGTCGGCATAGTGTCGCTTGGTTGCGCAAAAAATCAGGTTGACGCCGAAATGCTTCTGTTCACACTCAAAAACAGAGGCTTTACAATCGTAAATGACCCAGCGGACGCTGACGCAGTGATAGTAAACACCTGCGGATTTATCGACTCTGCAAAGCAGGAGAGCATTGACGAGATAATCGAACTCGGCAAATTAAAGCAGGAGGGCACAATCAAGGCAATTATTGTGACAGGCTGTCTTGCCGAGAGGTATAAAAATGAAATCACAAAACAGCTCTATGAGGTTGACGCCGCAATAGGAATCGGCGCAAATGAAAGAATTGCCGACGTTGTGCTTGAAGCCTTGAACGGCAAAAAGACCGAGCTTTTCCCCGATAAATCGCTTTTGCCTATGGAGGGCGGCAGAGTTCAGTCAACGCCCTTCTACACCGCATATCTAAAGGTTGCGGAGGGTTGCGACAACTGCTGTACATACTGCGCAATTCCGCTTATAAGAGGACATTTTAGGAGCAGACAGCCCGACGAGGTAATAAAGGAAGCAGAACAGCTTGCCGCAAACGGAGTAAAGGAGCTTAACGTAATCGCTCAGGATACCACACGCTACGGCGAGGATTTGTTCGGCGAGCCGTACCTTGCAAAGCTTTTAAAGCGACTTTGCAAAATTGACGGCTTTAAGTGGATAAGGGTGCTCTACTGCTACCCCGACAGAGTGACTGACGAGCTTATTGACGTTATTGCAGAGGAAGACAAGATTGTAAAATATATTGACATTCCGCTTCAGCACTGCAACGGCGAGGTTTTAAAGAATATGAATCGCCGAGGCAACAGAGAAAGCCTTACTGCTCTGCTCAACAAAATAAAGGCAAAAATCCCGAACGTGATTTTCCGTTCAACCTTTATAACAGGCTTCCCCGGAGAAACCGAGGAGCAGTTTGAGGAGCTTGCTGACTTTGCCGCAGAAATTAAGTTCCAAAGGCTCGGCTGTTTCCCTTACTCAAAAGAGGAGGACACAAAGGCTGCTCTTATGGAAAATCAGATTGATGATGACATAAAGCAAAAGCGTGCCGACATAATTATGGAACACCAGCAGAGCGTTATGGCTGAGTACTGCGAAAGCCTTATCGGAAGCGAGGTTGAAGTCCTCGTTGAGGGCTACGACAAGCTTGCAGAATGCTTTTTCGGCAGAACCTACGCAGACGCACCCGAGGTTGACGGCTGTGTGTTCTTCACCTGCGACGGCGAAAAGCCAAAGGCAGGCGACTTTGTAAAGGTGAAAATCACAGACTATATGGGCTGCGACCCTGTCGGTGAGCGTGTCTGAGCTTCTTTTTAGCCGATTATTTTATAGAATAACAGAAAGCAGGTAAATATGAAATCAATTTGCGGTGCTGACTGCAATAAATGCGGTTACGGAAAGAATAATAATTGTAAAGGCTGTACTGAATCGAAGGGCTGTCCTTTCGGTAAACAATGCTTTGTTTATAAATATATTAAAAACGGCGGAACAGAAAATTTTGCTTTATTCAAAAAACAGCTCATTGATGAGTTTAATTCATTGAATGTTCCGGGTATGCCAAAAATTGATGACCTCTGTCCGATAAACGGCGCATACGTAAATTTAGCATACCCTATGCCGAACGGCAAGGCTGTTAAACTGCTTGATGACAATGATATATATTTAGGAAATCAGGTAGAATGTGAGTTTAACGACGGAGAATTGATAAAATGCTACGGCTTGGTTGCAGGGCTCAATTTTCTGTTGGTAAGCGAGTACGGTGAAAACTGTTCCTCACCCGAAATTGTTGTTTTTAAGAGAAGATAAATTCAAGCTTTGCAATACATAAATCAAATTAATATATAATAATTGAGGTAACAAAATGAATTTACCCAATAAACTGACAGTAGGACGAATAATTCTCGTTCCGTTTTTTGTTGCGGCAATGCTGATTGATTTTCCGCTTCATCACCTTGCCGCACTGATAATATTTGTAATTGCCTCGCTGACCGATATGCTCGACGGCAAAATTGCAAGAAAAAATAACCTTGTAACAGATTTCGGAAAGTTTGCAGACCCGCTTGCCGACAAAATTCTTGTGCTTGCAGCTATGCTTTGCTTTGTGCAGAACGGTTACAGCGACTGCGTTGCCGTAATAATTGTTCTTTTCAGAGAATTTGCCGTAACGTCAATAAGGCTGACAGCCGCCGCAAAAGGCAAGGTTGTAGCCGCAAATATCTTCGGCAAAATTAAAACCGTATCGCAGATGATTGCGATAATCGCAATTCTTGTGATGCAGTTTGTGCTTGATTTGCCGTCAATCGGACTTGTGTTCCCTTCGGGACTTTCCGATACACTTGGCGTTGTTTTCTTTGCAGTCGGAGAGGCTTTAATCTGGATTTCAACAATTTTTGCCGCAATTTCGGGCATTATTTATATTATAGAAAACAAACGCTTTATATCTGAAATGTAAAAAGTCGAGAGCCTCGACACTCAAATTGAGCATACAGCTTGATATTAACAAACTTTCTTTGCCCGAACGTTTCGGAGCAATTTCCTATAAAGTAAAAAACCGTTCGGAAGTGATAATTTGTTCAGAACACTCAAATCCGACCTTAACGCCGTACTCGAGCGTGACCCTGCCGCAAGAAACAGGGCAGAGGTTTTCTTCCTCTATTCGGGATTCAAGGCAGTTAGGTCGCACAGAAAAGCCAACTGGTTTTATAAACACAATTTAAAATTTATTGCTCGCTGGATTTCACAGCGAAGCCGTCACAAGACTGGAATAGAAATTCACCCCGGTGCAACAATCGGCAAAGGCCTTTTTATCGACCACGGAATGGGCGTTGTAATCGGCGAAACCACGGTTATCGGCGACAACTGCACTATCTATCAGAACGTAACCCTCGGAGGTACGGGTAAGGATACGGGCAAACGTCATCCGACTCTCGGCAATAACGTGCTTGTCGGCTCGGGCGCAAAGGTGCTTGGTCCGTTTACGGTGGGAGATAACGCACGAATTGCCGCAGGCGCAGTTGTGCTGAGCGAAGTCCCTGCAAATGCAACCGCTGTGGGCGTTCCTGCAAGGGTTGTAAAGGTAAACGGAATCAGGAGCGAAACGCTCGACCAGATTCACGTTTCCGACCCCGTTGCACTTGCACTCTGCAACCTTGAACACAAAATCAATCAGCTCAATGAGCAGATAGAAGAATTAAAAAAAGTCAACAGCAAGGAGTAATCAATATGATTTTATATAACTCTCTCGGACAGACAAAACAGGAATTTGTTCCTCATACCCCCGGTAAGGTCAATATGTACACCTGCGGACCTACCGTTTACCACTATGCGCACATCGGCAACCTCCGCACCTATATTATGGAGGATGTACTTGAAAAGTACCTGCGCTTTTCGGGTTATGACGTTAACCGTGTTATGAATATCACAGACGTAGGTCACCTTTCGAGCGACGCAGATACGGGTGAGGACAAAATGCTTGCAGGCGCAAAGCGTGAGCACAAGACGGTGCTTGAAATTGCAAAGTTCTACACTGACGCATTTTTTGCTGACTGCGAGAAGCTCAACATCAAACGTCCCGACGTTGTAGAGCCTGCAACAAACTGCATTGACAGCTTTATCAATATGATTTCTGTTCTGCTTGAGAAGGGTTACGCCTATATCGCAGGCGGAAACGTTTATTTTGATACTTCAAAGCTTGACTCCTACTACGTCTTCGGAAATATGAACGAGGAAGACCTTGCAGTCGGCGTTCGTGACAGCGTTGAGGAGGACGAAAACAAGCGCAACAAGGCTGACTTCGTGCTCTGGTTTACAAAGTCAAAGTTTGAGTCGCAGGAGCTTAAATGGGAAAGTCCTTGGGGACTCGGCTATCCCGGTTGGCATATTGAGTGCTCGTGCATAAGCTATAAGCATAACGGCGAGTACCTCGACATTCACTGCGGCGGAATTGACAACGCATTCCCGCACCACACAAATGAAATTGCACAGAGTGAAGCGTTCCTCGGTCATAAGTGGTGCAAATACTGGTTCCACGTTCTCCACCTCAATGACGCAAGGGGCAAGATGAGTAAGTCAAAGGGTGATTTCCTCACCGTTTCACTGCTCGAAAGCAAGGGCTACAATCCGCTTGTATACAGAATGTTCTGCCTGCAAAGCCACTACCGCAAGCCGCTTACATTCTCGTATGACAGCCTGGACAATACTGCAAAGGCTTACGACAAGCTTGTCAAGAGAATTTCGTCACTCGACAGAAACGGCGAGGTTGACAATGCAAAGGCAGAGGAACTTATCGCTTCTTTCAAAGAGGCTCTCGACAATGATTTGAACACATCCTTAGGTCTTACCTGCGTTTACGACGCTTTAAAGGCTGACACAAACGACGCTACAAAGCTTTATGTAATTGCGGAGTTTGACAAGGTGCTTTCGCTCGGACTTATCGGCGCAGAAAATGAGGAAACTGCTGAAAGCGACAGTGAAGCAAATGCAGAGATTGAGGCTTTGATTGCACAGAGAACAAAGGCTCGTGCAGAAAAGGACTGGGCAACAGCCGATGCAATCAGAGATAAGCTCAAAGAAATGAAGGTTGTCGTTGAAGATACAAAAGACGGCATAAAATGGCATTTTGAATAATTTAATATAACTGTAGGGGCGACTTTGCGTGGTTGCCCCTGGCGGGGTATGGTTCCGAAATTTAATCGGATAATTGAGAATTCGGTGAGAATCCGAAACAACAGTCATTACTGTATTTGACAGGCGATGTTATTAATCAGTTTCTGTCATAAGTCAGATCGCATCCCATGCCCTTGGTTTTGCAATCTCGGACAAAGGAGAAAAGCAGCCGACTTTAATTTGGTATTTGTGTTTTGCACTTTGCCAAATCATTTTGGTGTGCTTTCCTTTTGAGGAAGGCACTTTTTTGTGCCATCTGATATATATAAGGAAAGGTGATTATTATGAAAGAAAGAATCAAAAAGCTAACCTCAATTTTACTTGCAGCAATTATGGTATCTACGCTCTTTACAGTGTCGTTTACTGCAAATGCAGCCGATACCGACAAGGTGAGAGTAACAGTCAAGAATGAAGTGTATTCAACCGCAGACGGTGCAGTCTGGGACGGAACTCTGCTTGATGAGTGGGTGAGCATTGACGACTCTTCAACGATGATGAGCGTGCTCGTTTCTGCTCTTGACAGCAAGGACTACACACAGACAGGAGCTGAGGATAACTACGTTACCGAAATCAACGGACTCAAAGCAGGCGATGCAGGCTATATGAGCGGCTGGATGGGCACAATCAACGATTGGTTTGCCGACGAGGGTTATGGTGCTTTCAGCGTTGCAAACGACACTCTTGAAAGCGGTGACGAATTGTGCTTTGTATACTCAAATGCGTGGGGTGCAGACGTAGGAAGCCTTTGGGACAGCAACGATACTTCACTGAAATCTCTTATAGTTGACAACGGAGTGCTTTCACCCGAGTTTTCTTCTTCTGTAAATGAGTACACACTCACGCTCGACAGTGAAACAGCAGTTGTTGTAACCCCGACAGCAGTCAATAAAAACTATCAGGTGAGAACATACAAAAATGAGTACACACCCACTGTTGACGGCTCAGATTACAAGCGCTCCGAATCAATTGACGTAAAGGACGGCGACACAATTTACGTTGCAGTCGGCGACCCTGCGTGGCGTTCAATGAATTCAAGCGAAAGCGCAAATCTTTACACAATCAATGTAAAGGTCAACGACAAGGTTGCAGAAAAGCTTGACAGTACAGGCGATTACTTGCTTTCGCTCGGCATTCCCACAGCAGGCAATGAATGGCGTGTGCTTGGCATTGCAAGGTCAGGAAAAATAACTGATGAATTTGCAGACGGCTACTATTCAAGCCTTGAAAGCTACGTTGAAGAAAAAGGCAGTGCAAAGCTTGATAAAAGAAAGTCAACAGAAAATTCAAGGGTAATTATTGCACTTTCCGCAATCGGCAAGGATGCAACTGACGTTGCAGGCTACAATCTTCTCGAGCCGCTTGCAGACTATGATTTTGTAACCTATCAGGGACTCAACGGCGCTGTTTTTGCACTGCTTGCATTTGATACATATAGTTATGAAATTCCGACATCCGGTGACGGAGTAACACAGACGACACGTGAAAATCTCATAAAATATATTGTTGATAATCAGCTTGAAAACGGCGGATGGACGTTCTTCGGAAGTACGGCCGACCCCGATATGACGGGTATGGCTGTTCAGGCTATCGCTCCGTATTACAGCAAAAATGCCGAAGTGAAAAATGCTGTTGACAAGGCTCTTGACGTTCTGTCAGCTTCTCAGCAGGACAACGGCGGCGTTGCATCGTGGGGTACGGTGAATGTTGAAAGCTGTGCTCAGGTGCTCACTGCACTTGCAAGTCTTGGAATTGATGCAGATACAGACGAACGCTTTATCAAGAACGGCAATTCAATTGTTGACGCAATTATGGATTTTTCGGTAGAAAACGGCTTTGCACACGTAAAGGACAGCGGATATAATCAGATGGCAACCGAGCAGGCTTACTATGCGCTTGTGTCCTACAACAGAGTTAAAAACGGCAAAACCTCTCTCTACGATATGTCAGATGTTAAGGAACTTATGTATGACGTGAACGGTGACGGAGTAGTGAATGTTCAGGACTGTACGCTTATTCAGAAATATTCAGCAGACCTTGCAGAGCTTACCGACGAACAGCTTAAAAAGGCAGACTGCAACAATGACGGATTCGTTAATGTTATTGACGCAACGACACTCCAGAAAATTATAGCAGTATAAACGATAATTTGTCGAGTGCCTCGACGGGCAAAATTAATGATTGTAGCGGC
>DXYG01000078.1 GCA_019415925.1 Clostridiales bacterium | reverse complement strand
CCGTTCCTGTTGCATTGTGGGAGCTTCAGCCGAGAGATGAAAAACTGCTTGACCGATACGAGGGTTATCCATCTCACTACTTCAAACAGGACTTGCCTGTACGGATGAATAACGATTCGGAACTGACTGCAATGGTTTACATTATGAATCTTAAGCAGAATTTCGGATTGCCCAGTGCAAGCTACTACGATACTGTATTGCAGGGCTACAAGGACTGCGGTTTTGATTTAAAGGTTTTAAACGAAGCTGTAAATGACAGCGCAGAAAAGTTCTACGAAAACCTTGAACAGAACAATCTGTTTGATTCACCTGATGAAGATGAAAATATGGGAATGGGTGGTATGGCTTTATGAACGAGAGAAAGAAATTGAAAAAGCAACTGGTTGATAAATATATTTTCAAAATGTATTTGTCTGTGAACGAAGTCAAGAAATTACTTTCTGAAAATCCAAAGGACAAGCACGACACTCTTTTTGCTTCACTCACAGTCGGCTGTGTAAAAATCAATGCTGTTGTATTTCCTACTCCCGATAAAATGCTCCTTGGCTTTGACATTCTTGTAAAGGATACACCCGAGAGTGAAGAATGGATTTGCTATGATACTTTGAGTGATGAAATAAAACTCAGCTCACGCAATATTGAGCAGGCTATGTTCGATATTCTGAACCGTGAAGTCAAGGAGTACGGACTGTCATATACCGAGTGCAATTTTGAAGTGATAAACGGTAAATCAATAAAAGCAGAATAACGGCGGTATTCTCGCCACACTCGCCCTGTGTCGGCTTTTAAAGGAGAAGTCGGGAAAGTATCCGAAATCAAATAAAAATCGAAACAGGGCAGTTTGTGGCAAGGTGTGAAAAACCGAAGTTACGGCAATTCGGGCAGTTTTTCAAGGGTAGGTATTTAAGCAGGAGAAAAACACGGGGTTGCAGTCGCTCCCTCGTGTCGGTTTACGGCAGACGGCAACGCCGACTGCCATGCGTTTTTTCGCACTTTTCAGCCTCAAAAATCCATAGGGGTTAATTTTCAGCCTTGGGGCTGTACTTGTGGGTTTAACTGCCTGAATAGCCGAATAAAATGCCAAAATTACAGGAGTTGCAACTATGGGTTGTGACTTTAAAGGAGGTTTTGCACTTGAATGAAACGGATAACAGAAAAGAAGTAAAACGGAAGTTTGCACTATGGATAAAAGAATCAACACTCGATATGGTTCAGGACATTTACAAGGCAGATAACTGCTCCAGTCGAAGTGAATTTATTGAAAAGGCAATCATATTCTATGTGGGTTACCTTTCCTCAAACGATAACAGTCAGTATCTTCCCAATGTGGTTACCTCTACATTGAAGTCTATCGTTGCCGAGAGTGACAATCGAATGAGCAGACTGATTTTTAAATTAGCTGTAGAGCTTGCAATGACGATGAATATTATTGCCTCGTCACAAGATATAGATAAGATAACTCTTACAAAACTTCGTGGCGAGTGCGTCAAGGAAGTCAAACGGCTCAACGGTTCATTTTCATTTGATGATGCATACGATTGGCAGAAAGGATAATTATTTGTGGCAAAATTAGTTACGAAATTCAAATATCTCAAGCCTAATCGTAAAGTAAGCGCAGGCGGTTATGCAAAATACATTGCTACCCGTGAGGGAGTTGAGAAAATTGATGACACTAAAAAGTTTGCTCCTGTGACAGCGAAACAGAAGAATCTAATTGAAAAAATCTTAAAAGATTTTCCCGACAGCAAGGATATGTTTGAGTACGCTGATTACCTTGAAAAACAAAATCAAGGCTCGGCATCTGATTTTATCTCAAGAGTAATGGAAGATTATGCTTATGAAATCTCGGGCAGAAAAGCATATGCCGATTACATTGCTACCCGTCCTCGTGCAGAAAGATTCGGTTCACACGGACTGTTTACCGATGACGGTGTTCAGGTTCAGTTGAGTAAAGTAACGGAAGAACTTGATAAACACAAGGGCAATATCTGGACTGCGATAATTTCTATTCGCAGAGAAGATGCAGAACGGCTTGGTTTTAATACAGGAACTCGCTGGCGAGATATGCTCCGCACACAGACAGAAGCACTTGCTAAAAATCTTAAAATACCGATGGAGAATCTTCGTTGGTATGCGGCATTTCATAATGAATCGCACCACCCTCATGTGCATTTGATTGCATATTCAACTGTGGAGAACGAAGGCTATCTCACGCAAAAGGGAGTTGAAAATCTGCGCTCGTCATTTGAAAAAGATATTTTTCAGCAGGATTTAATGAGCATCTATGAAAGGCAAACCGAGCATAGGGATAAGCTCCGAGCAGAGGTTCGTGACATTGTAGATGATTTGGTTTCGAAAATAAACTCGGAAATATATATCAATGCGTCAATTCAGCATAAGCTGTTGGAACTTGCAGACAGGCTTTCAAAAACGAAAGGTAAAAAGGTTTACGGCTATCTGAAACCCGATGTAAAAGCAATTGTTGATTCTATTGTTGAAGAGCTTGCCAATGACAGCAGAATTAAAAAGCTATATGATTTATGGTATGAGCAAAAGGAAAACACAATTCGCACTTACACGGATGAAATGCCTGACAGGATTCCGCTTGTCCAAAACAAGGAATTCAAGTCAATCAAGAATGCTGTAATCAAGGAAGCGTTGAAATTAAATCTCGCCGAAGATGAAACAGAAGAAAGCGAGAATACAGACGAAGAACCTGTTTCAAATCCATTTGAATATGAAGAAAACACCTCTGTCGAATCAGTCTTTGATTCAAACAGAGGCATTTTGTATCCTCGTTATTCAATTAAAACCAACCGCAACAGCGTTGCAGTTTCTTCTCTTTATTTACTGCGCTATCTCTGTAATATAATCCAAAATCAACTCCGCTTTGAAGAAAAACAAAAGTCACAAAGGACAGATAGAAAATTACAGCAGAAGATTAATGATAAAAAGCAGGCTCAGGGGTTGAAGATGTAAGTTTGATAAACTCTCGGAATTTTTAGATTCATTAATAGTATGGGTATTTCTATACTTTTATGATATTAGCATTTTTAATGCTATTTCCCCCTATAAGATACCAAACATTACTTTCCTGTTCTGTTCCTCTCACATAAAACTTCCAATATGCATTTGAATATCTTGTATTTAGATAACTAAAATAGTCAAAATCAATTGCACAAGAATGTCCATAAACGATAATCTCTTCAATTTTACACTGATTCTTATCCAGAAAGTCTTTTAATAAGTCAATTCTGATTTCTTTGTAAAATGATTTGCACTTATCAATTAACTCTGTATATGCAGTTCTGACATAATAGTCTTCAATGCCGTTAATATGTTCTTCTATTTCAGTTTCAACATAAGGACCTCTTCCTTTTCCTCTTGCATCATAAGTATATTTTTCAGGTTTAAAATTTCCTTTTGGATATCCTAATTCCAGATTGTCTTCTCCTACTTCACCATGAATATGTAAAATCTGTTCCCATGGTATATCATAAATTTCTTCCAAAGTATGCGTATAGTTGAAAGTAATATAATACCCATCTGAATCAAGAATTTGTTCTAATAAATCATTAGCTTGTATATTACACAAAGAATCATCCGCCTTATCCGCAAATTCATATAATGCATTCTTTAAATTCCCATTCAATTCCACCTGATAGATAATGCTATCACGGTCACTTTCTCTCTCTGATAAGTAATCTGGCGCATAGCCATCAAAGATTTCCTCAAGAGTGTTAAAGTCTGGACATCCAAGCAGGTTTTCAAAATCAGACCAAATATCATTTTCACGGGATTGATACAAATCCCAAAAATTATCCTGTTCATATTTTCTGGCAATATTCTTAAAGTCTGGATCAAATCTGGTTGGAAGATTATGCGCCAAATCAAATCCATTTCCTATAACAAATAATTTGTTTTTCATAATGTATCTCCTATGTTTACTTATTTACCATAGTAGTTCTATTATAACTATGTAGACACGAATAATTTCAACTTATTTATCATATTAACCTGCCACACACCAAATTACGATTTATCGGTCAAATATTTTGCCATTATCATACCACATAAAAAGAAAGTTGTCTATCAAATAATCCACTTTCCACCAAGGAACAACTGCGCCTAAATGCTGACTGGTGCCTCTTGTCATGGTGATAAGAGAAGAACTACCCACTATAAGATATTACAGCAGAAAGAAAAAATATATTGAGACAAAGGAAGTGATTAAAATATCAACCTACATTCATTTTACAAAAGAACAGCGAGAACAGGCAAGGCGAACTGACCTTGCACAATTTCTTATAAGTCTTGGCGAGAAAGTCAGGAAATCAGGCTCGGAGTACGAATGGCTTGACGGCTCGCAAAAGGTAACAATCAGAGGTAATCTCTGGTATCATCAGTACGAACAGAGAGGCGGAGATGCGGTTGACTTCGTCTGCAGATTTTATAACAAGGACTATGCCGAAGCGGTGGAAATGCTTTTGAACGGTAGCGGTGGTCAAATCATAACCTCACCGCCCATAGAAAAAGAGCATAAACCCTTTGAACTGCCGCCGAGAAATGACAGAATGAGCAGAGTTTTTTCTTATCTGCTGTTGACTCGTGGTATTGACAAGGATGTGCTCTTTGATTTTGTCAGGAATCGAATGATATATGAATCTGCGGATTTTCACAATGCTGTCTTTGTCGGTTACGATTCAAGCGGTAAACCTCGCCACGCACACAAGAGAGGAACTGTGACAAGTAATCCGTACAAGGGAAATGTTGCAGGCAGTCAGCCTGAGTTCAGTTTCCACTGGCACGGCACAAGCGACAAGATATTTTTATTTGAAGCTCCCATTGATATGTTATCGTTCATAAGTATGCATAAGGACAATTGGAAAAGTCACAGCTATGCGGCATCCTGCTCCGTCTCGGACAGGGTGCTTTTTCAATGTCTGAAAGATAATCCGAACATCAAAAATGTGTTTCTCTGCTTTGACAATGACGAGGCAGGACAGACAGCAAACAAACGCATAGCCGAAAAATTAAATTCAATGAATATCCAAAACAAAATCCTCATCCCTACTCATAAAGACTGGAATGACGAATTAATTTTTGAACCGAAAGGAGATGAACAAATATGCCATCAGGTATTATAACTCTTATTATTGTGACAGGCTCAATGTTTGCACTGTTCATAATTATTTCTACAGTCGGCAATTACTATTCCCTGAACCGCATAAAGAACAAGACGGTCGGACAAGGTCAGCACGGAACGGCTCGTTGGGCGACAAAAAAAGAGATAAAGAGAACCTACAAACAGATTGATTTCCAACCAGATGAATGGCGTACAAATCCTGACAGCAGACCAAAGGAGCAAGGTATAGTTGTTGGCTGTAAGAACAGCAGGAAAGGAACAACCGCA
This sequence comes from Clostridiales bacterium, assembly GCA_019415925.1. Classification (GTDB taxonomy): domain Bacteria; phylum Bacillota; class Clostridia; order Oscillospirales; family Acutalibacteraceae; genus Ruminococcoides. Next base: position 7,495 of record DXYG01000078.1, on the reverse strand, counting down.
TTGGTTGATACAGGAGATGTCCACGCTCTGATGATTGGTGCGGCAGGTGTCGGCAAGACTGCATTTTGGCTTTATCCATGCATTGAATATGCCTGTGCAACGGGTATGTCATTTTTATCAACCGACACAAAGGGTGACATTGTTCGAAACTACGGAACGATTGCGGAAAATTACTACGGCTACAAAATTTCAGTCATAGACTTGCGTAATCCTACACGCTCACACGGCAATAATCTTTTGCATCTCGTGAACAAATATATGGACTTATACAAAGCCGAGCCCGAACAGCTTGTTTACAAGGCAAGAGCCGAAAAATACGCAAAAATCATTTCAAAAACAATTATTCTATCGGGAATGGACTCGGCTTCGTTCGGACAAAACGCTTACTTTTATGATGCCGCAGAGGGACTTTTAACAGCAACCATTCTGCTTGTTTCGGAATTCTGCGAACCCGAAGAACGGCATATTGTTTCGGTATTCAAAATCATTCAGGAATTACTCGCTCCGACCAACAAGAAAGGCAAAAATCAGTTTCAGCTATTAATGGACTATCTTCCCGACGAACACAAGGCAAAATGGTTTGCAGGGGCGGCTCTAAATACCGCTGAACAAGCTATGTCAAGTGTTATGAGTACGGCACTTTCAAGGCTGAATGCTTTTCTTGACTCCGAGCTTGAACAGCTTTTGTGTTTTGATACAGAAATAGACGCTGAAAAATTCTGCAATGAAAAGTGTGCAATCTTCATTGTAATGCCGGAGGAAAATCCCAACACTTTCTTTATGGTGTCGCTCATAATCCAACAGCTCTACCGTGAGATACTGTCAGTCGCAGATGAAAACGGCGGTGTACTGAAAAACCGCTGTGTATTCTTCTGCGATGAATTTGGAACCTTGCCGAAGATTGATTCGGCAGAGATGATGTTCTCTGCCTCCCGTTCAAGGCGATTGCAGATAGTGCCGATAATTCAATCCTTTGCACAGTTGGAGAAGAATTACGGCAAAGAGGGTGCTGATGTTATCATAGACAACACACAGCTGACCATCTTCGGCGGTTTTGCTCCCAACAGTACAAGTGCAGAAGTGTTGTCAAAAGCACTTGGCAGTCGTACCGTTATGAGTGGCTCTGTCAGCAGAAGCAAAAACGATCCGTCACAATCATTGCAGATGATTGAACGACCATTGATGACACCCGATGAGCTGAAGTCACTTCCAAAAGGCACATTTGTTGTTATGAAAACAGGCTTTTATCCGATGAAAGTCAAACTAAAATTGTTCTTCAAATGGGGTATTGAATTTGAAGAAAAGTATGAGGTCATGGGAAACGGCAATCGTGAAGTTCACTATGCCAACCACTCGGAGTTGTTCAACAATATAATCAAGACATACTGTCCTCACTATCTTGAACAGCCTGTGACTGACTCGGATTTTGATGAAGCGAGCGGTGAGAAAAAGAAGAAAAATGAAAATCTCAAAACCTCGCCGAGTGCAGAACAAGCCTACAGTGAAAATTCTATAGATTCTGAACCGGAAGAAGAGCCAACAGAAGAACCTAAAAATTCAAGCGTTGAACAGAACGCAGACAAGCAAAGAAAAGTAGTCATCAGAACAGAAAGACCGCCTCAGGAGGATAACAGTAATGAGTAAATTAACTTTTCTCTATCAAATGGACTTGCCCCACAGAGCCGTAGCAGTCTATACCTACCTCTACGACCGAGCCGATAAAAAAGGTGAATGCTGGCCATCCGTAAATACAATAGCAGGCGACATAAAGCTGTCGCCTGCTACAGTCAGAAGAGCTATTAAGGATTTGAAGAAATCTGGCTTAATTGAAACCAAACAGCGCTACCGTGAACAGGGCGGTAAGAGCAGTTTGCTGTTTAAAATAATATAGAGATTATGATTGACTGATTTACAAATTAGAATTTATTCCTATTATAGATATGAAAGTGTTTGAATTACTATCATATTTCATTTCTAAATTCCCATTATACTTTGCAACCACCTTTTTAATGCTCCTCGTACCGACCCCGTGTATACCGGGAGTGTTTTTAGATGACACGAGAATATCATTTATATATTTAGGCTTTCTACCGCAAGAATTTGAAATTTTAATAATTACAAAATTTGAATTTCTTGTGCAAATGGAAAAATCAATAAATTTATCGTCAGTCAACAATGCAGATTCAACTGCATTCTCTAATAAATTATCTAACAAAGCTGTTATATCATGTTCTTTCATAAAATCAAGATTTGCGTTTTTGATGCTTACTGTAAAATTAATTTTATTTTTTTTGCATATTTCATAATATCTATGGGTTACTAAATTAACAACTGAGTTTTTGCAATAATCTACAGGATTCATAACACTAAAATCTTCAACAATTTCGGATATATATTGTGATATATTTGAATCTTCTTTTTCCGATAATTGCTGAATGGTTTTTAAGTGTTTCGTTATATCATGAATTAATATTTTTGAATTTTCATTTTGTTCTCGCAACAATTCATAGTAGTTTATTGTATCTTTTTCTTGCTGATAATCTAACAGTATTTGGGTGTATTTCCGGTTTATTCTTATGGTTGCTTCATGGAGATAAAATACGATTATGTTTGACAGTAATATGAGAATGTTACCTATAATGATAGCAATTTTATAATTGTCATTTACAGAGTAGAATGTACAAAGATATACATTTGTATGCATTAATATTATTGAAGCCATGGGTAAAACGCAAAGCAGTAATGAAAATTTAGAACCTGTACTTTTAGATTCTTTTTCAGAAAATTTTAGAATACACCATATAAAAATAAAATAAAGCAATTTACTTATAATTGCCTGAATTATGAGAATAAATGCATCAGACTGGCTCTCAAAAAGACTAAAATGAAACACAACAGAAAACGAGAAAACAACAATTAATTCTGAGATAATCATTAAAAATAACAAGATGAAATTTGCAAATATAGCAGATTTTATGTTTGTGTTATAGCAAATTTTCAGGACAATAAAGTTGCAAGCATAAAAACAAACAGCATTTATTGGTGGGGCTTCGATAAAGTTTATCGCATAAAGAATCAAACCTGATAAAAGTATAAATATTGGAATAAGATTTCGGGATATTTTTCGTTCAAATTTAAAACTAAAATAATAAAAAGATATGAGTGATTCAATCAGGAAAACCACAGCATAGCATATATTTGAAATCATATTGTGCCTCCCATATATTCATAAAAGGCTTTTTTGAATGATGCATAAAAACTACGAGATATAGGTACTGTTGTTTTTTTAGAATTAAACGATAACGTGATTTCGTTTTTATTAAAGTCTGTTACATTCTTTAAATTAATTATGTAACTATAGTGTGATTGCGCAAAATAACCGTATGATTTTAGGCGATTTTTCCAATAATCAAACTTTTTATTTGAAATGAACTCTTGCGTTTTCGTAACTAATTTAGTTTTGCGATTTTCTATAGTTAAATACAATATGTCAATTGTAAATATATTGTGACATTCATCGAAATAGTCTAAGATAATTTTTTCTGTGCTTTGTTTATACAGATTTAAAGCAACATCCATGCTTTTAAAAAATCTATTTTCATCAATGGGTTTAGATAAAAATCTGAAAACCTTTAAATCCATCGCATCATCAAGGTATCCTTGAAAAGATGTAACTATAAAAACAATAATATTTGGATTTAGTGTTTGAAGATGTTTTGTAACAGAAAGTCCGTTAACACCGGGCATCTCTATATCGATAAACGCAAAATCAGTTTTAATTTGCTTATCCAATATAGAATCCCCATTTGAAAAGCAGGTAATATCAAAATTATAGGTTGACTGTTTTGATAATTTAAGGAGAAAATTTTTGATTTGCTGAACAATTTTCAAATCATCATCACATATCAGTACATTCATAGAGCTATACCTCCCTAATTAGGATTATAACTCAAAACAATAGATTTGTCATCTGCTTTGTTCCTGTTCAGATAAAATTGCATCAATTATTTTAGATATAAGTTTAAGTGATTTGTCATCGCAGAGATTTAATTTATCTACGATATTTTGTGAGATATTGTTACTTTTTAATGTCCCTAATAAAAGATAATCAGGAGTGATATTTAATACATTGCAAATTTTTGCAAATGTTTCAATACTTGGAACAGAATAACCATTCTCAATATTAGAAATGTGATTGTTTGAGAGGTTTGTTTTTTCTGCTAAAGTATTCTGTTTCATTTTAATTTCTTTTCTACGCTGTGCTATACGAATTCCTATTTTTTTGTAGTCAACATACATAAATATCACCCAATAAAATGTTATCAATTATCGGCAAGATTGTTAACAAATTAAGAAGGTAATATACTTATACGATTGTAATATTCAAAAAATAATTTAAAAGTTTTTATAGAGTTGTAAGATAAATCTTTATAACAGATGAAAAGTGCAATTTTTGTCGAATTTATTACCATTTTTGTAAAAATCAACATTTACAAATATTTTTTTGATAAAATTTATAACAAGGAGGTTGATTACTATGAAAAACGAAAAACTATTATCAACTAAAATTAAAGACGGAGTCAAAAAAGGATTGTTTGCTACATTGAAAGTTAACGCAAATTCTTCAGGGTGTTATATAATCTATCAGCCTAAAACGCCAAAGGGTTTTGAAAAGTTTAAAAACATCAAATGATCAAATTGATTTCAAGCAAAGTCGCCCGCATCTTATGCAAAGATGAAAAGCATACAGATAATTATGAGTTATATGAATATGCCATATACATAATTTTGTCCTCTGCATTTCATATGGCGACAGTCATAGTTTTAGGATTGGTTTTCAATCTATTGACTGAAAGTTTAGTGTTTTACTTGTCTTTTATAGTTATTCGTAAGTTTGCAGGCGGCTATCATGCTAAAACACCAGTAAGGTGTTATTTGTTTTCTTTTGTTTCAAACATAATAATATTGTGTTTAGTTAAATGGATTAACAGTATTAACACTTTATTTATTTTTATATTTATAATATTTGACTTGCTTTGTGTTGTTCTGATATTATTGATATCCCCTCTTGATACAGAAAACAATCCCTTAACTGAACAAGAGAAAAAAATATACAGAATGTTAACTTCTATTATTTCTATTCTTATATGTATGACATCAACATTGTTTATTTTTATGGGATATAGAAATATAGGAATTTCTATGATATGCGGAGTTATAATGAGTGCATTGGTATTATTAATGCGAAAAATTCAAATTATCAATATGAGGATTAAAAAGTGAGTACAAAATGAAGTTAAAAGTATCTGTTTTTGAATATCTGAATCAAAAAGTTATGTATATCCAAGATGTCAATTACTATTTTGGAATTAAAGATGATTTTGATATAAAATTTGGAGATTATGAACTTAGCAAAGAAGAAGTTTTAAATATAGCTAAAGAAAATGATCTCGAAGAATACGAGGTTTTTACAAACACAAGTATCGAAGAACGCCTGAATAAAATAAATACATATAACATTGATGATGTAAAAGAGCAATCATCATATGGACAGTTTACTTTGTGCTTGCATCCATCTCGAAAATGTAATCTCAATTGTAAATATTGTTTCAGAGAATCAGAGTATCTTGGAAATGAACAGCTTACTTTTGAAGTTGCAAAAGATGCAATAGATTTTCTGGTGGATAAATATGCTCCATGTGCAAGTAAATATGTTGTGGATTTGTCCGGTTCGGGTGAGCCTTTGCTTCAGATTGATTTAGTAAAGCAAATTGTTGCTTACTGTAAGCAGAAACGTAATGAAATATGTAAAAATATTGAAGTAATGTTCTGTACAAACCTTACTCTGCTCACACCAGAAATAGTTGAGTATTTAGATAATGAACCCGCGATAATTTTGGGAACAAGCATTGACGGTGATCGGATTACTAATGATAACAACAGAGTATATGTCAATGGAAAAGGTACATATGCTGACATAGTAAAAGGTCTTAAAATGTTTAAAAATAAGAAATTAGGACTTGCTGTTACTATTACTCCTTTAAATCAGGATGTTGATTTGATTTATGACTGTCTTTATCATTTACCAAATGTTGATTGTGTTAGCATGAAATTTATTAGGTGCTATGACGGATCAAAGTATGATTTTGATAATTTTGACATTTCATATTTAATTAGTAGATATGATAGGTTGTGTTGCAATGTCCTTATAGAGTTAGAAAAAGGCAACTTTGAATACTTAAAAAAGCTCCTCAAAGGCGGCGATTATTTTGGTGGATTTATTTATGGAAATCTTTTTAAAGGCACATATAAAATTTACAGATGTGATGCTGGCAAAAGTAGAATAACGGTTAATAATGTAGGAGATATTTTTGCTTGCAGCGTTATGTATGGAAACAATGATTATAGGATTGGTAGTATATATAACGGTATAAATAAAGAAAGTCAGTCAAAATTTGAATGTGTTACTATTGAAAGTGTAACGCAGTGTAAAAATTGCGAGATTAAAAGCGTTTGCGGTGGAGAATGTTATGTAAATGCATATCTGAAAAATAGTGATTTTTATAATCCAATTGATAAAATGTGCAAAATAAAGCTTGAGTTAAACAAGCTAAGCATGTCATTTGTTAATAAGATAAAAAACAAATCTAGCGTGGTGTATAGCAAACTTATTGATTTTGCTTTTGAAATTAATAGTTATGAAAATACACCTACGGCAGTGTGGGCAGTCATGAGCTTTTTAAATGCAAGAAATTTAATTGTTAATTATTCTGAAGTGAACAATTATATTGCGAAATATGACAATATAGTAGAAGGTATATTGAACTATCTTAAGAAATTTGATGACAATATATCTTTATACAAAATATACAATGAAAAAGATATGAAAACACCTGCAATTGCTTTAATTAACAATGCACAATCAAATGCACTTGATTTTTTACATATAGTAAGTATTAATGATGGTAATGTTATTTTCAAAGTTTTTGCATTAGGTAATGCAGAAGTAATGAGTTTACCAATATATGAATTTACAAGAGATGTTTCTTGTATAGTTATTTGTTAAGATAGAAATACCTAATAACGCTTATAGGTTTTTCTATATGTTATTCATACGGATAAGAATAACTAGTAGAGGAGGTGAAAGAATGAAAAAATTGAATATTAACGATTGTTTATGTGAGCTGAATATTGTTGAGTCGTCAGAAGAAATGATGAAGAAAATTAATGGTGGTTGCGATGGAACATGTGTAATACAAGTTGGCCGCTGTTTAAACGGTGGATATTATTTTAGAAAAATAGTAAATCCATGTTACCGTGTCGATCAACATAGAACCAATGCAATGGCTAAAGCAAAAGCTGAGAATGATGGCAATGGTTTAAAAAAGGGTACATATAAGGCATATTATTATTAATGGTATTATTATAGTTATTAGTATAAGCAGAAATAATATTTATGTCTTTAACACTTATCCGTATGGTTTAACTATATGAA
>DXYG01000077.1 GCA_019415925.1 Clostridiales bacterium | reverse complement strand
ACATTTTAACACCTTCTTTCAGTAATTTTCTTCTAAATACCCCGACAGCAGAAAATTAAAAATCTTCTGCTGCCGGGATAATATCAATCGTTTTGGATAGCTCTAATTTTCACGCTATCCTATTGTCGCTATTTATCCTCGATGCCCTGCGACAAGGAACACATCAGACGGTCAACGCATATTGACCTCATTGGAATTTCACCACCGTGAGGATCTCCCACAGCCGCCCTCATTGCTTGCGACGGTTTTATCTCGCTCGAGCTGTGACTGGACGGAAGTATCATTATCCCCTCTGCCTGTCATCGCCGTCATTGAATTTACCTTTCAATGTCTGAGTCCTTAAGATATATAAAATATGTTCGCTCATATGGCTTGTCCGTACCGAACAGCAGAAGGAATGTATCTGATGTGCTGATATTTATTTTTCAAAGAGCAACGCCTGTTCTCTGAAAAAAGAGAACAGGCGAAAGAGAATTAACCCTTTCACCTGTTTCCTCACTTAAGCGCCAAAACACACCCCTAATTTATAATTTTTCTAAAATATTTTTAATTTTTGCCACTGCACGATATACCGATCTTTGAACGCATTGATATGTACATCCTTCTTCAAGTGCTATTTCTTCAAAAGTTTTTTCTTCAAAATAATACTTTTTTAATCTGCGTTTCTGCGTCTCGGGTAATTTGTTTATTGCAATATGCAAATTTTCTGTAACCTGAACATTTTCAAAGTATTCTTCTAACGACCATCCACTTGAATCTTTCTTTTTATGCAAAGTATGTTCATATATTTCGGAGTGTTCCAAATGTCTGTCGTACTCATTCATTTGAGAAATATCTTCAAGTTCAAATATATTAAAGCTATCAAATATTTTCTTAGACACCTCTACTTTCTGAATATGGTTATTAACATCAATAAACACAATATAATACTTTCCTTTTTCCGTATGTAATGTGTAAGGATTATACTTATCTTTTCTTCTTTTTGGACGCTTGCTGTCCATATTAAAACCTCCAATCAATCTGAATTCATACAATTCAGGTCAATTGGAGGGCTCTTGTTTCTACAAATCATTTTGCCCTTTCTGCTTTCAATGCAAAAAGGGCAAAAAATAATGCCGACAGTTAATAGCATTAAAAGCTATAAATTGTCGGCATTTAAATTCTAAAATTTGACTTTATTTAATCTCCGCAAATATAATCAGTCATCTATGTTATTCAATTCTTCAAATGGTATGTCATGTTTGTTTGCATACTGTTCTGCATAACTACCCTTTATTCCATAGATTGTGAGTTTGTCACAACCGTCAAAAGCTGTGTCATCTATTTCTACACAATTGTTATAAATCACGATTTTTTCTAAAGACTCGCATCCTTCAAATGCATAAGAAGCAATTTTTTCAATACTTTTTGGCAAAGAAATCTCTCCCAGTGCTGTACAATGCGAAAACATACCCATAGAAATTGTTTTTAGTCCCTCGCCAAACTTTACATCAGTTAAGTAAACACAGCTTGACAATGCAAATTGCCCAACATTGCAAAGCGTATTTGGAAACTCAATACATTGAATTGAAGACCAATTAAAAACCTGTGAATCTAGCATTTCCAATTTTGATGGCAATACGACCGTTTTGATACTTTCATTATTCTCAAACATTCCTCTTGTTGTTTCTCCGTAAATAAAAGTATAATGATACCTGCCTATCCCTATAACAGGATATCCGTCTATTTCATCAGGTAGATTAATAATCTCATCATCTTTATTAACCGTTTTTTCAATAAGTACCGCTTTTCCATCTTTTAATGTATAATTATATCCGCTTGTTATATAATATTCAAAACCTTGTTTTGTTGTTTCTTTTCTCGTACAACCACAAAATAGTAACAGAATAGATATCTGAATACATATAAAAACATAAAATATTTTTCTCATAATGTCTCACCTTAGGCCAAATAAAATTTATCTGTTATACAGCTATTTACTAGTTTGTAGGCTCATATGTTGTATCTATTTCTTCAAAAGGTATATTGTGTTCGTTTGCATATTGTTCTACATATGAGCCTTTTATTCCATAAATTGTGAGCTTATCGCAACCTTCAAAAGCGTTATCTGCAATATATTCTACCTTATCGTAAATGATAATTTTCTCCAGCAAGGTGCAATTTTCAAAAGCACCCCATTCAATGCTCTCAATATTTTTAGACAAAACTAACTGTTTTAAGGATATGCAATTACTAAATGTATATTGTTGTATTGCAGTAATATTATCGGGAATATTTATACTTTTTAGTGATGTGCAACCGGAAAAAGCACCGTATGCTATACCACGATCAGCAATATTATCCGGAATTACAAGCGTTTCTAATGAAGAACAGCCTGAAAATGATAAACTTTCAATTTCTTTTACATCACCATTAAAATTAACATTTTTCAGACTTTCACAATTCGTAAAAGAGAATTGTTTTATAGTACTTGGGAGTTGTATGCTTTCTAATGAAATACAATGGTAAAAACATCTGTTAAATATATACTCTATCCCTTCAGAAACAACAATCTCTTTTACTATATCGCTATCCTCAAACATTCCTTTCCTTTCTGCTCCCCACAAATTGTATCCTGTAACATATCCGCCTAAAGCATTTGCTTTATGGAAAAATATCGTTGAAGGAATTACAACTTTCTCTGATGGGTAGTTTACCTTTACAATTGTAACTGGTGGTTTGGTTTTTGAATTGCTTCTATTATCATTAGTTTCATATGTAAAACCAAACCACCAATGCTCACTTGAACAGCTTTGCAGCAATATAAGTATCGCTAGCACTGCACACAATATCCCGATAGGTAGTTTATATTTTTTTATTTTTTTCATCATATCACCTTGGTAAAAAATATAAAAATATCAGTGAAATAAGCAAGATATTGCATATTCCGCTGACCTTTAACAAACTGCTACTTGCTAATTTGTAGGCTCATATGTTGTATCTAATTCTCCAAAAGGTATATTGTGTTCATTGGCATATTGCTCAACATATGAGCCTTTAATTCCGTAAATTGTTAACTTGTCACAACCGTTAAAGGCATTATCTGCAATGTAATCTACCTTGTCATAAATGATTATTTTTTCTACTGAACTGCACTCTCGAAACGCACATCCCTCTATTCTCTCAATATTACCCGGAAGTTCAAGACTTACAAGTGAAGTACACCACTCAAAAGCGGAATAATTTATGCTTGTAACGCTTTGCGGTATATTGACGGTTTCTAACTGTACGCATCCGCTGAATGCAAGTTCAGGTATTTTCTCCAACCGGTTTGGAAGTAATATTGATTCCAATCCACTACCTTCAAAGCAAAAATCATTAATAATCATATCACTGTCAGTAAAATTTATTTCTTTTAAGTTGTCGCAACCTAATAAAGATAGACTTGTTACAGATCCGGGGATATCGACTTTTTCTAATTTATCACAGTTTATAATCTGAAGCTCTGCCAATGTATTCGGCAGGGCTATTTTTTCTAAATTTTCGCAGCTATCAATTGCTTGATCGCCTACAATTTCCACACCTTCGGGTATAATTATCTCTTTTACCGTTGAGTTTCCCTCAAACAAACCGTCATACGTCATGCTAAACAATATACCGCCTATTACTCTGTCTCCGCCTAATTTTTTAACATCATAAGAAGAAATTTCCAAAGGAATTTCAATGGTTTCAGCCAATATATCGGTTTTTATCAATGTAGCGTTTTGATTTTCATCGATTTCAAATGTATATCCTTCAGCAGTTTTTGTTATAGGGTATAGCTCTTTACAACTTGAAACCATTAAAATAAAAACTGTACAAAAAGATATTGCAAATACTATATTTACTCGTATTAATTTAGTTGTTTTCATATATAAAACCTTTCAAAAGTTTGTAGCACTAATTTCAAAGATGAAGGAGCAAACATAATTGCTCCTTCATCTTTAGAAATTTATAATGAATCAGTTAATCAGGTTCATATGTAGTCCAAGTATTATCCTTAAACCACACATCTTGTGTAACCAAATGCCCTGGTTGCAATACGCCTGGTATCTGTTTACTCTTCGAATCATTGAATATTACTTTAGGATTATCTACACCATAGATAGTATAAGTTAACCAATTATCATACATTTGACTATTCATTAATGTACCAGGCCATGACATCAGAATATTATTATCTTCATAGAAGTAAATTCTTGTGTCCCAATATTCCCAATTAGAAGGACGATAAAAATGAACAGTAATTCCCTGTGGTTTTTGGCTATATGCAGTTTCATTTACCACCCACATTTCATCTTCTGTTATTTCAATTCCGGGTTGATTGATACCGGGATGTTGTTGTCTGGTTGCAGGATCAGTAGTGTTATTATTAAAAATAGCTCTCGGATTGTTCACACCGTAAATTGTGTAAACATACCAGTTATTACCACCATCAGGGGACATTTTCTCTCCTGGGAATAGAAGTTCATGGTCATCATCATTATAATAATAGATATGAGGATCATTCCAGTTATTCACACAATAATAATGTACTTTTATACCTTCGGGCTGTTCAGCTGTTACATTACCTTTTAATATCCATTTTTCTCCTGTTATTGAATAAGACTCATCTGTTGAGATATTCTCCTCTGAATCATTATCATAGAAAAGTGCGTTAATTTTGTCAGTATCTTTTACAGTATATACATACCATCCATCTCCTGATGATAGCATAGGTTTGATTTGCCAATCGTCAGATAAATTATCTGTATAGTAAATATATGGCGTATCCCAACCTTTAGAATTGTGATAATGGATAACAACCTTACCAGGCTCATTTACAATTATGGTAGCTTGGCTACTGCAAGACCCATCATCAGCAGTTGCAATTAATTTTGTTTCACCATATCCAACAGCTTTAATAATACATTTACCGTTTTCAAACCCTTCAATAATAGCAACATCACTATTTTCTATGCTCCAAGATAAATTCTGATTTATTGCATCATCATTTTCTATAGTTGCCGTAAAAGTAACCTCGTCATCTACAGTTATAGTTTTACTTGAAGGGCTAAGAGTTATACCACTTACAGTTTTATCAAGCTTATCTACTACATTTATTACACAGCTTGCTGTTTTGCCATTATCTGTTGTAGCTGTAATCGTTGCTGTACCCTCGGATTCAGCCTTTAAAACTCCAAGTTCATTATCAACAGAAATGACTGAAGCATCACTTGAAAAAAATGTTAAATCTGTGTTTGTAGCATATATAGGAGTAAATGTCGGTGTTATCTCATATTTACCACCTGTTACAAACTTATATTTATCCGTAAAGGAAATAGATGTAGCGTTGCATGGAACACAGATATAACAATTTTCTGTTATATTACCATCTGATGTTGTAGCTGAAATCACAGCATAACCATAATTAACAGCTGTTACAACCCCATTTGAATTTACTGTTGCAACTGATTCATCAGAAGAACTCCAATTAACCGTTGTATTTGTAGGAGAAACGCTGTATGTAATCTGTGCCGTTGTACCTATTGAAATATTTTTGTTTTGATCAACCGTGAGAGATTGTGCGTAATCAGTTTTTACATCAGTTTTTGAAATAGTTGTATTGCCACGAAACAATGTAAGATTGTTAATATTATCTATTGTTATTCCTGATGTAGCGTCTAATATAATTGTTTCATCTTTTGATAATGTAGAAATATCATCAAAATCTATTGCAGCTAAAGTTTTACTTTCATCATCAAGGATTTTAATAAAAACAGAAACCACTGTATCTTCTCTTGCCTTTAGTTCAACCCTATATTCACTGCTTGGAATATAGAGATTGCCTTTTTCTTCATTGATAAAAGTGTAAGTAAACAAGTTATCATTAAAATCAGAATAAGAATCACAGTTGATTATTGAAGATACCTGATTTCCACTAGAATCATAAATATATATATCTGTTTTACCGTCAACATATATGCCTATTCTATCATTATCTGTTGATGATAAAATACGCGAACTTCTTGAAGCAGTTCCATATTTTTTAATTTCACCTGTTTCTAAAAAGGTTTTTACAGACTTAAAAGTATTGCTCACATCTCCACTTGTATTATTAATTAATGCCATATGATCAACATCATAAGTCAATGAATTATCTATGTACTCAACTTCTCCATATGCATTCCTATGTGTCATAATAGCACTATCAAGTGGAACTGTTCCATCACCTGATTTACTTGTAATATATTCACTAAAATAAGTAATACCATTTCCTATTACCCATTTATCACTATAGTCATAATATGCACCAACCTGAGTTTCAATATTATTTCCTGCAATATGTAAAGAATTGACTTGATTAAATACGCTTAATATATCCATACCATAAAGATATTCTTCTCTAAACTTCTTGTGACTTGGGCCAGTGCCATTTGTCATATTTTTATTCAGAGTCTGAGCATTAGTACTACTGTTATTTAATGCATTATAAAAACCATCAACGGTATTTATTGTTTCAATACTTGGAGTGGTTTTTCCGTTATCATATGAGCGAAGATATGAATAATTTTTCTGCAGGTATTCATTGCTTGGCAAAAGCTGGTATGAACAAGGAGTATTTCTTATAGTTTGCTTTATCCAATCAAATGCATAAGGAATTGCAATATCAAGTCCCATATCACTCAATATATTTGCGAACATTTCATTCTCTCCCGTCTCCATAGCTTGATGAGAAACAAATGTACCATATAACGGCGAACCTAAGGTTACAACCTTATCTATTTTATTCTGCTCATTTTTATTAATACTTTCTGCTATATATGAAGCTGCTAATAACCCACCTGTACTGTGACAAACAAAACTAACATTCTGGTAACCTTTTTTGCTTATATCCTCACGCAATTGCTGTTCGGCAAGTTTTAGATCTTTTCGCCAATCGTACGGAAAAAATTCTATAGTATAATCTTCAGCGAAACTATCATTCAAATTATCCATAATGTCTTTTGCGGAATCTCCATCAAAAATAGTACCATATACTCCATTTTGTATATCTAACTCTCTGCTAACTTTTAATTTGTCTCCATTTCCATTTTCATCAAGTCCAATTAAAGGACTCCATACAGGTAAACCATGTACAACTATATCATTTGTTAAAGGTCCTGGAAAAATTTGATTTGCCCAAACCAATTCATCAGTTTCGCTATCATATAATTGCGAACCCATATATCCAGGTAAAAAATAAATCGCATTAGTTTTTCTATGTTCAAAAGATGTACCAGATGAAGTAATCAGAGCTCTATCCTTTGGCAACACTCCAATTTCAAAGCCTAAATCTATGTATCCATATGAATTATTTGAATCAATCTTAACCCAAGCACTACTATTAGGCAATAGCTTTTCTGATACCTGTATTCTGTTGGCATAAATCCCATCAGTAACAGCATTTTTAAGGAGACGAATCTTTGTGCCAACAGGAAGTGTAGCTATATATTCTCCATTTTTTCCATATGATTTCAGCGTGTTTTTTAGAATGAATTCGTAATTATAGTCACTATCCTCATCGCAACCATAATAAACTTGTCCATCCGTCCCATAATCATCACCACGATATACCGCACAATTTTGGAATTCATCAAGTCCGTAGTATTCATACAGCAACTCCGTACTTATATATCCTGCGTTGAGGTTGCCGCCTTTATCTCTAAAATACACATACTGTATTTTGTCATCAGTAAAAATACCATTTTTTGAATTATGCTCTTTCATAACAATAATAGAATTTCCGGATATCGAATCATACATAGAATATTCTAAACTTGGCATATATGAAATTAAGCTCTGCACTTTTGCCCAATATACTGGAATAGGAATAGCGTTATCATCTTTAGGCTTTAAAACATAAGCAGAACATGGTTCAGAAATCAAGTCCCATTCATTATCCTTATCTTTTTCAAAGTGATTAAAACCATTATATCTACCTGAAACAACATCCTTATCAATGGCAAAAGAACCATCTGAACTGTAAAAACTATCAGTTTCCTGAATTTGGTCAAAAGCCCAATCATCAGGGAGTGGATATCCTTTATTTCCGCTGTATCCCGTAGACATATCACTAACAAAACTGCTTACAGAATATCCTGCATTCGCTACAAGAGTACAGGTATTTCTTGCACTATAAATACCGATTCTGTACTCGTTACCGTACCTGTCAGCATAATTTTTTATTCCTTCAAAATAAGGAAGTATTTTATCGTTTACTTCATCTTTAACAAAATCGTAATCAACGGTAAAATAAATTATTTCGTCTCTTGGAACTCCAAGCGTTTTTGCAACTGAGAAAGCTTTTTCTGCATCAGAATATCCTCTACCCTTGGTGAAATAAACTTTGCATAAATCTTCATATGTTTCTGTATCAGGATGTTGAGCAAACCCTTCTCTTGCATCCTGAAAAATAACGAAAAGATTTAGCCCTGCATCAAATATTGTCTTCATTTCTCCTCGAAGTAGGTTTTTAGCTACTCTTTTAAGTTCACCCTGATCTTCAATAACTAAATCTCCCGTTAAGTAACGCCCCACAGTGGTATATCCTGCATTTTTTAATGCGGCAGCTTTTTCAGTCGTAAGTCTTGTTGAACAGTCAATTGCTGTACCGGGGCGATCCGGATTACCTGTACTAACCAATAATGCCATCCACTCATTTATTCCTACATCACCTGTCTGTGATAGTGCAACATCTTTCTGGAATTTTTTTAATGCACTTACTGTAGATGAACTTAGAGTCCCATCAAACGAGCCGGGATCATACTCATTTGGCTTTAAACAGCATAGACTATATTGCAGTAATTTTGTGAACTTTGTTATTTCATCTGAGCTATAGCTTGTACCACTATATTTTTTCTCATTTCCATTGTAAGGAATGGAAGGACAACACTTTTTAGTTGTATTACCAAAATATCCATTAGCATATACATCATCATCTGAAGAAACATCTTCTCTTCTTGGAAGTCCTTCACATGCCTGCAATGCTGTAATAAGAGAATCAACCGTGTTTGGTCCAAATATACCATCGCATGGCTGAATTCCTATGTAATCCAGATAATCTCTGTTTAAAGCACGCTGAACCTCCTGAACTCTGGAATTACCGCCCTCTGCCAATACATATATTTCAGTCGATAGTGCAGCTTGTAATACAAGAGGCGTAGCCTTTTGACTTATTTGTGAATCTGTTAACCCTGCATCTTGTTGCAATTTTATAATTTGACTTTGTGTAGCAGTGTCGAATACACCAGTAACATTTGTATCGTAATATCCTTTACAACGTAATCCATATTGCAGAATTCTAACCATATTGTTATTGTTTGTCTTATTAATTTCAAATGTAGGGCTTGCTGCCTTCGTTTGCGAACCAAAAGTTCCGGTAATTTTAGGCTCTGGAAATCCCAGTTCAATCTGGAACGCTTTTACTAATGTAATAAAAGTTGTTGAATATGACACTCCATCAACATCAATAGGTGTATATCCCACTCTGCCTGAATATGTATTATTAAGCCATGTCTGTGCATCAATAACATTCTGATTTCCAGCACCGACCTCTGAGTCTTCAACAACAGCCGCATTAGTTGTTATCGGAAAACTAAAAAATATACTAGTAAATATTAATATGGATAATGTGAAACTTAAAACTTTTTTCGATTTTCTCAACATAATTATTCCACCCCTCCTGCAAATTCATTATATTAAGTAGTATTATAAATAAATTAGGATCTCACTACAAAATATTATTAAAACTTTAAGACGACTAAATACTTCATTAGCCTTGAATGAAGCAAACACAATCAAGGCAAATTTGAATTATTACAAATTAGATAAATCATCAAAAACAGATTGATCAATAGATTCATCAACAACAAATTCAGATGTAGTTAAAAGAATGGATAAATCGCCATTTTCATCATAACCTTCTAGGGCTAATAACGCTCCTATCTCCTTATCTATCCACATTTCGAATTTTTGAGTCTTTATTTTTTCAGAGTAATCTCCCTCTATTTCCCCAGAAATTACAAAGCACTCTCTACCTAAAACTTCATCTATTCTATCTATAGTCCATTTTTCAAAATCAGACAAAAATCCAAATGCGAATGCCTGTGAAAAATATTGCGTATTCGACATTGGCAATTGAGGAAGATTATTTCTATAAAAATAGCAGTCTTCATTTTCTTCGGGTAAATATTTGATTCTTTTCTTTGAGTCAACTAAGGATACAAAATCCAATTTCTTGCTTGACTCAATATCAACCGGCAATTTCTCATAAATATTATTCTCATTTTCGGATTTTATCTCTTTCGCAGAAATATTAATTCGATCATTTATAATTCTTTCTTCAATAGATTTATTTTGAATGCTATTTATGCTTTTGGTTTTTTGCTTCTGTATATCAGCGTCAACTTTTATATTTTCTGCATCACCATTTACATTAGCAGAGTATTTTCCATCAAATGAGCAACTTGATATCAACTTACCATCTTCGTTATATATCAATTCTTTGGATTTTGGATTTTCTCCCTGCTGAATACAATATGTTGAATAATATGAGTAACCTGTCGGAGGAATATGATAGTAGGTAGCCTGTAATGAGTTAAAATAATCAATTGAATTCAACATTCTATCATAAATATAAGATTTGTTCGTTTCACTATTAATACTGTCGCTACTTCTAACATTAGATATGCTATTAACTCTATTGATACTCGTTGATATGTTCAACTTTATATCAGTTCTCCTATCGTCCTCACTAAAACCATTAGCTTCATAAACTTGTTCGATTATATTCTCTGCTGTTGCTGAAGGTGTTACAACTGTCCTTTCTGCTTCTATTAGTTTTTCTGTGTTAGCCTCAATATCATTTAAACTATCTACACTAGCTGATGCAACATAGCCTATACAGCCAATAATTAGAGTAAATACAAATATAATTGATATTATAATCTTTTTCATTAGTAACCCTCCCAGTTTATTTCGTTGAAACATATTTTGTATATGTATGTACATACTTTATTTGATCTGCTCCCATATAATGACCGTTATTATTCGATGAGACACCACTTGCAATAACATATGGGCCCATTCCGGGATTCCTTAAAGTTATAGTTGAAACACATGATAGCGATCCTGGCCAAGTATTCTGATTAATATATCCAAAACTCTGCCCTCCCATATATGGTGTTGAATCATAATGAATATACTCTACTGCGGGTGCAGTAAAACTAGCATCGTTAATTTTTACATAAAGAGTTACCGGATCACCAGGAGCAGTATTATCTTTACCCATCCATTCCCAAACATATACCGTTCCGCCAACCATATCGCCCAACCACATTGTAGGCTCTTTACATTGCCCCTTACGGGCATCACCATTATAATGCGTTGAACCTGTCAGGTATGTATTCATTCCCCAGCTTTTCTTAGGATAATATGTCCAACGTCCATCTGAAGACATTGGATTACGATAATTTGCTCCAGTAGGTGCATCATTATCCATTATAAGTGTTTCTGTATAAGTTTTGTAAGCTGCGCTATATGATGAAGTGCTAAACACAGTTAGCGAAACAAAAGAGAACACCCCTGCTATAATTCTTTTTTTAATACTCATTTTAATCCTCCTCGTATTTTTATATTTTCAAATCAGTAAAATCGCAGACTATATCATCGCAGAAATCTCCTTTCTAAAAATTATATTATTTTATCAAATAATATCTACGCTAATTAAGCTTTGAATTTTATTATAATCGATTTTGCCGTTTGACCGTCTTGGAATATACGTTACAATATCTGTTATAAAATGATTTTTATTTAAACCAGTTATTTTTGAGGCATACTCCTTTATATTATCAATAGTAATTTTATTCTCTGTAACTATATGAATTTTATTCTCTTTTAATATGCATATTGTTTCAAGAGAATATTTTTTATTTAATAATGTTTCCAATTCATACAAATCAATTCGATTGCCTAAAAATTTAACACAGCTATCTTTTCTTCCGCAAATAAATATAAAGTTATCTAAATCATAATACGCTAAATCTCCAGTATGGAGTATCCCTTGATTTTCATCGCCTTTTTCTAAATCACTTCTGTTTAAAGCATATCCCAACGATACATTTTTACCCTTATAGATAATTTCTCCGACTATACTAGCTTCTCTGATTTTATCGTTGTTCTCATCTACTAACTCAATAGACCCACCCTCTACAGGTATTCCAATACTTCCTTGTTTTTGGGACATATATTCAAATGGAAGATAACTTATTCTTGCTGTAGCTTCTGTTTGACCGTACATAATATAAAATGTTTTATTCGTATTTATCGCATAATTATAAAAATAGGCACTTGTATCATTTGACATTTTTCCTCCTGCTTGTGTCATTGTTCTTAAACTAGGCACCTTTAAAGCCTTAAAATTCATTTTTCTTAATAGATCATATGTGTACGGAACCCCTGAAAAAGATGTTCCCTTAAATTCATTAAAAAATGACCAAAATTCCTTATCACATATTTTTTTATCAGTAAGCATAATGCAGGCTCCGATGTACAAATGCGTATTAATAACAGATAGGCCATAAGTATAACTCATTGGTAATACCGTAATTGCTTTTTCACTTTCACTAATATTCAAGTATGAAATGATAGCGCTTGTATTACTTATTATATTTTCATACGATATTCTAACAAACTTTGGACTTCCTGTTGAACCAGAAGTTGTTAATAAAAGTGCCAATTGATCAAATATTGTAATATCATTTAGATTATTATACTCAATCAATTTATATCCACACAAAACACACTTTACTTTATATTCAGTAAAATAATCATTTTCTTCCGGAATCCATAGATAATCAGGTTTATACTCATTAAGCAGATTATTCAATAACTCTATATTTATATTTTTATCAAGCATCATT
>DXYG01000076.1 GCA_019415925.1 Clostridiales bacterium | reverse complement strand
AAATAATATTGTATATTGTAATATTTTATGCTAAAATAATAAATATAAAAATAATCAGTAGTGAATTCTTAAAAATTGATAAATAATACTTATTCGGGAGTATAAAATGAAACTGAGGTATATATTGTTTCTTGCAAAGGCAAATTACAAGGGCAACAGTCACAGCGTCTTGATAGTCCTTCTTGTTACAATTCTTGTTATTTCTTTAACGGTAATTTCTTCACTTTCGATAACCTTGTCAAACGGTATGGACGAATACAGAAATGATTTCAGAGCACGCACCATAGAAGCTTATCCTGATAACAAAACATTTGATGAAAAAACTTTGCAGTCTGTCAGGAATATAAACCACGTTGCGTCTGTTGATATTGAAGACGAAATGAGAAATCAGTTTTTCAGCATTAATAATATCTCTGACGAGAACGGTACATATGATTTATTACAAAATCAGTTTGATGAAAAAGATACTATAGTAAATGTATGGTCGCTTATAGGCGGAGAAAAACGGAGCGTTATTGCAGGCAAAAATCTTGATGAAACACCAACATTCAGCTGTATTATTCCTCAGTTGTTTTATCCCTTTGATGAAGATGTTTACGCAACAGACAGTCTTGAATATCTTGATGCAGAATCACTTATCGGCAAAACCCTTTCTTTGATGCCAAGCGGCGGTTATTTCAGCTTTGATTATTTTGACGGTACAAACTCCAAAAGAGTCGAAATACCTGCTTTTGAGGTTAAGCTTAAGATAGTCGGTGTGTATTATTCTTCTCCGATTGCCGACGGTGGTCCGGATACAATTTATGTTTCCGAAGAAACGGGAAAAGAGCTTATGAAAACGGCAGTCGATAATGCAAAAGGCGGAAAAGAGGAGTTAAAAAGCTTTATAAACCATCCCGAATATCACAATATTCATATTACGGTTGATAATTTTGATAACATAGATTATGTATATGACGAGCTACAAAAAATGAATATTTATGTTATTGAGGGAACGGAATTGGGGATAAACCCCGAAACACCGCTGATAACTAATCTTTTTAATTTATTAAGTATATTTCTTACAACTTCAACGTTTTTAGTAACATTTATCCTAATGCTGTATTTTTCTTCGGATGCCATTAAAAATAAAAAAGAAGAAATAGGTCTGATGAAAGCTGTCGGTTACAAAAACGGTCAGATATTCAGCATTATAACGCTTGAACAATTGCTGACAACATTAAAAGGCTTTGCACTTGGATCAGTAATATCCGCAACTGCAATAACGGTAATTAATTTTGTTTTCAGCAACGGAAACTATGCAAACCGTATATTCATAGTAAATCCGACTTTGTATCTTCTAATTGCGGCTGTGGCACTTTTAATTGCAATTTTAGTGCCGATAATTTGTGAAATTCTTGTCTTGCACAAGCTTTATAAAATTCAGCCAAAGGACGCTATGAATTAAGAATTTAAGCGTATTGCGTATAAATAAAAATATTGTTGATTTTTGATATTTTATATGATAATATTATTTACAAGAAGAATATTTGGTTGTTATTGCAAAATAAAATGACAAATCAGCTTTGCTTGGGAGTTCATAATGAAATTAACAAATGTAAGGTTTCTCGCAAAAAACAATATCAAGGGCAACAGCAAAAGCAGCGCTGTTGTTGCACTGATGTGTATTTTTGCCTTGTCGGTTACAATCATTTCAAGCTTTTCTGTTACAGTGACAAACGCATTGAATTTATACAAAAGCGATTTCAGGTCGCACAGCCTTGAACTGTATCCGAGCGACAGATTAATAACCGATGATGTAGTTAAGAGTATAGAAAATATCGAACATGTTAAAGGCGTATATCCTCTTATGGGTACACGCGGGGTAAGCTTTGATGTTTTAAATGTTGAAGATGACAGCGGTACAAAAAATGAAATAATGTCAAATGCAGACAGCAGAGATGTTTATATAGAAGCACATTCTCTTATCGGCGATGAAAAACGACCTGTTATAGCTGGCAAAACGCTTGATGAATCGCCGACATTCAGTTGTATTGTACCTGATTTGTTTTATCCTTATGATGATTACTACAATGAACAAACGGGATATAAAAACGACCTCGAATACATAGACGGAGAAAGCCTTGTCGGTCAGACCATAACAGTTGTTCCTTTTGGCGGCTACTATGAATGTACTTTCAATTATGAGGGCGTGGAAGAAGGACTTGGAGAAAGTGATATTGCAATGCTTCCTGCTCTTGAATACAAGCTTAAGGTAGTCGGAGTATATTATGATGCACCTACTCAGTTCGGCAATTATAATACCATATTTTATTCCGAAGAAACAGGCAGACAAATTGAGGAAATGGCATTAAAGGCAAGCAACATTGACCTTTCTTCGGAAACCTCAAGAGTTGCAAACTGGTGGAAAAACAAAAGCCTGAGAATTCATTATGTTGAAGTTGATGATTATGAAAATATCCCTGAGGTGCAAAACCGGCTTGGCGAGCTTGGCTTCTTTTTACCTGATTCTATGTTTGTGGTACCGGAAAGCGTATCAAATATGGCTAACATTTTAAGCCTGCCGTGCTATATACTGATTTTCGCAATTGCAGTCATCTGCATAATCAACATTGTTCAGTCAACGACAAGTTCGCTTAAAAAACGAAAAAGTGAAATCGGCTTGCTTAAAGCTGTCGGGTATAAGGACAGGCAGATACTTCTTTGCCTTTGTTATGAACAGCTTAGCCTGACGATTAAAGGCTTTGTTATCGGAGGCGGATTGTCGGCAGTGTTTATAGCAGTTGCTAATTTTATAAACTATCACAGAACATTCAACGACCGCCTTTACATAGTAAATTGGGGAGAATATTTTATTTTCCTGTTAATCGCATTTGCTGTAGCGGTGATAGTACCACTGCTTTGCCAGCTTATCACAATGCACAAGCTATCAAAAATTCAACCGAAAGATGTAATGAACTAAAACGGAGTTATTATGAATACAATAGAGTTAAAAAATGTTTCAAAAATATATAACAACAAAGTAACAGCAATGGATAACGTTTCGCTTAAATTGAGCGAAGGGGAATTTATTGCAGTTATGGGACAATCGGGAAGCGGTAAAAGCACACTTTTGCAGATTGCAGGCTTGCTTGATTCCTGTACCTCGGGCGAGGTGATAATCAACGGAGAAAACGTATCTAAACTTGACAAGAACAAGCTTGCCGATGTCAGAATGAAATCCCTCGGCTTTGTATTTCAGGCATTCCACCTTAATTCTCACCTCAAGGTTTACGAGAATATTATGGTTCCTATGCTGATAAATAGCGAGTTTAAAAACAAAGCTGAAATGAAACAAAGGGCAGAGGAGCTTGTTGCAACAGTCGGACTTTCACACCGCATTGACCACTATCCGTCGGAGCTGTCGGGCGGTGAACAGCAGAGGGTTGCAATTGCAAGAGCGCTTGCCAACAATCCGGATTTTATCCTTGCCGATGAGCCTACAGGAAACCTTGACAGCAAAAATGAACTGATGATTTTTGAAGAGCTAAAGAAGCTTGCAGAGTCGGGCAAGGGTGTTCTTGTTGTCAGCCATAACGACGCAGTAATGGATTTTGCTGACCGAATCTGCATTATGAAAGACGGAGTATTAGAGGAAAAGTAAAATGAAGAACAGAAATCTCAATATGCTTTTAAAATCCTCTGTTGCGTCAAACAAGCTTTCAACCACTCTTTACTGTATCTTTATAATTTTTTCAACAGTTCTCATACTTATTTCAGTAAGCATTGCTTTTCCTTTGAAAGCGAATATTGAGGAAAAAATAAATAACCATATTTCCAACAGAGAGCTTGTAACTGAGTTTAAAGCAGATGCGCCCGATGATCTGATAAAGCAGAATATTGATGAAATCAAAAAGGTTGAGCACGTTGAAAAAGTCTATAAGATGCCTGCACTGCTCGGAGTTTCCGAAACAAGCGGAGAATTGCACGACGGTTATTCATTCGGTTTTATTCATACGGGAAGCGAAGCGGTAATTACCTCGGGCAGAGCGTTTGACGAAAGTGAAACCGGAGTTGCGCTTGTTCCGCAGAATATAAGGGACTTTAATCCTGAGGATAACAGTATTTATGATATTTCGGGAGAGAGCCTTATCGGCAAAACGCTTGTATTTGTCGATGAGTGTGAAAATTCGCACAAGGCAAAGGTAGTCGGTGCATACAGTACGTCCGACCCCTTATATTCGAATACGCAAATACTCATTCCTCAGGCGGATTTGAATAAATACACATATGAAGTTTTAAAAAACGCTTCCTCGGGCGGCTTGTCAATTTCGAGTGATAAGAGCTATATAATTCTGATTGATAACGCTGAAAATACCGAAAAAGCACTTGATGATGTTTTGTTTATCAGAACTGCATACAGACAGCCAAGCCTTATAGATGCAGATACATACAATACTGCGCTCTATATTTTGCTTGCGATGCTTGCGTTTTTTATTGTAATGGTAGTGTTAGGCTTCTTTATGTTTGTAAAAAACAACGTAAACGGACGTACAGACGAGCTTGCGCTTTACCGTTCACTCGGCTACAAATCAAAGCACATATTTTACATACTATTTTCCGAGCATTTGCTGTTCGGTATATTATCACTTGCTTTCGGTGTGATAATTACTATTTTGCTTGATATTTTTGTAGTAAATCCGTATCTTGAAATGCTTGTCGGAAACACGATTATGTCAATGTCTGTCGGAGTAAATCCGATTGAAGTATGCTTGATTTTCCTATTCTTTGCGGCTATACTGCTTGTTGTGTGCAGAAAAGGAGTCAGACGTTCGGAAAAAATTGATTTAACTGTATTGTTGCGAGAAAGATAAAATTTTGGGCGGCTGTTAATTTCAGCCGCCCGTATTTTTACCGGTATTATTTTTTATCTCACTTTTATAAGCTGACCGGGATAAATCACGTTTGGATTGTTCAGCCTGTTCAAATCAGTTAATCTTTGAACGGTAGTGTTATTTTTCTGCGCAATTGTCCACAACGAATCACCGGGACGTGTTACGTAGTAGTCAATTTCTGCCGAGCCTGCGGGAATTTCAAGCGTCTGACCTACGTAAATCTGCGACGGATTCTGAATATTATTGTATTTGAGTATATCTTCAACACTTGTCTGAAAAAACTGCGCAATGCCGAACAGCGTATTGCCCGAGCGCACTGTGTATGGTACAAGTTCCATTAATTATCCTCCTTTTTGTCTTTATAACAATATATGCTTGCGATTTCATTGTTGATACTGCGAATATTTCACCTGATTCTCGGCAAAATAAAGCCGGAGGTAATATTATGAAAATCACAATTGAAAAAGTAATCGGCAGAGAAATAATTGACTCAAGAGGCAATCCCACCGTTGAGGCGGAAATCGGACTTTCAGACGGAACATATGCCAAAGCGTCCGTCCCGTCGGGAGCTTCAACAGGAGCTTTTGAGGCGCTTGAGCTTCGTGACGGAGATAAGTCACGTTATATGGGCAAGGGAGTTACAAAGGCGGTTGAAAATATTAATACAAAAATCGCTTCCGAGCTTTACGGTGATTCACCCTTTGACCAGTGCGCAATTGACTATAAGATGATTGAGCTTGACGGCACACCAAACAAAGAAAATCTCGGTGCAAATGCAATTCTTGCCGTTTCTCTTGCCTGTGCAAAGGCGGCGGCAAAGCATCTCAAACTTCCGCTTTTCCGTTATATCGGAGGAGTATATTCCGTAAGAATGCCTGTTCCTATGATGAATATTCTCAACGGCGGTGCTCACGCAACAAATAACATTGACATTCAGGAATTTATGATAGTGCCCGTCGGTGCCTGTTGCTTTTCGGAAGGCTTAAGGCAGTGCTGTGAAATCTATCAGACATTGGGAAATATTCTCAAAGAGTATAATATGAACACCGCAGTAGGTGACGAGGGCGGCTATGCACCGAGTCTTGAAAGCGACGAGCAGGCAATTGAGCTTATTGTCAGCGCAATTGAGCTTGCAGGCTATTCAATAGACGAAATCAAAATAGCGCTTGATGCGGCGGCCTCCGAGTGGTATCGTGAGGGAGTTTATAAGCTCCCTAAGCGTAAAATTGAACTTTCAAGCGAAAAGTTAACTGAATATTTTGAAAAGCTTGTAAATGAATACCCCATAATCTCAATTGAAGATCCGCTATCTGAATATGACTGGGACGGCTGGACAAAAATCACCGATAAGATAGGGGACAGATTAAGGCTTGTAGGCGACGATTTATTTGTTACCAACACCAAACGCCTTAAACACGGAATTGAAATAGGAGCGGCAAATTCAATTCTTATAAAAATCAATCAGATAGGAACGCTCACCGAAACTTTTGAAGCAATCGACACTGCTCAAAAAGCAGGCTACAGCACAATTATTTCACACCGAAGCGGCGAAACCGAGGACACCTCAATTGCTGATATTGCCGTTGCAGTGAATGCAGGTCAGATAAAAACAGGCGCACCCTGCCGAACAGACAGAGTAAGCAAGTACAATCGCTTGCTGAGAATTGAAAGTACGCTGATAAATTCGTCACGCTACGGATTGAATATTTAATATCTTCCTAAAAACTCCGAATGTCTTATTATTCACCTGCATTCGGAGTTATTTTATTTTTTAAATCCATAAATAACAAAATTTGGTAAATATTAGTTAGGCAAAATGCACATAAAATTCATACAATTTTCTACAGTATAAAAACCTCCTTTAATACGATTGTTCTAAATCAGAATTAAAATCAAGAGCATAATATGATAAAATTATCTAAATGGAATGCAATCAGTCAGGAGGCATTTTAATTGCTTTTCAAAAAAATTCTAACGGGAGTAATGGCATTTATGATGATTGGCTCAATGTGTATGGCAGAGGCTTCTGCCGCAGCAACTAACAAAAAAACGGACTATCAGGCATATGCTGCTGCTCTGGATAAAACAACATATACAGGCTCAGACTTGGGTGCAACCTACGGCAAGGATGCAACCGTGTTTAAAGTATGGTCACCGAATGCGTCAAGCATAAAGGTGAATATTTACGAGCACGGCAGTGACGAAGAGGGAGATGCAGGCGTACTCGAGTCCAAGGCTCTCGTTCTCGACAAGAAAACAGGCGTGTGGTCGTGCAAGGTTTACGGCGACCTTGCAGGCAAATACTACACATATACCGTAAAGCACGGCAACAGCGTTAAAGAAACATACGACATTTATGCGAAGGCTTGCGGTGTAAACGGCAAACGTTCAATGGTTGTTGATTTGTCAAAAACTAATCCCGAGGGTTGGGAAAATGACAAGCATATCCTTGTTAATAATCAGACTGATGCGTCAGTCTGGGAGGTTTCCGTTGCCGACTTTTCTTCTTCCGAGTCAAGCGGAGTTTCCGAAAAGCACAGGGGAAAGTTCCTTGCTTTTACCGAAGAGGGCACAACCGTTGACGGCATTCAGGGTGCAACCTCAACCTGCGTTGATTACCTTAAAAAGCTCGGCGTAAAGTACGTTCAGATTATGCCGTTTTATGACTTTGGCTCCGTTGACGAGAGCAAGGATATTAATAAGCAGTATAACTGGGGTTATGACCCTGTAAACTACAACTGTCCCGAGGGCTCTTATTCGACAAATCCCTACAACGGCAGTACAAGAGTAAAAGAATGTAAGCAGATGATTCAGGCACTCCATAACGCAGGAATCGGTGTTATTATGGACGTTGTTTATAACCACACCTACTCTACAGACTCCGCTTTTCAGGATACCGTTCCGAATTATTATTACAGAATGAACGACGACGGAACATTCTCAAACGGCTCAGGTTGCAGCAACGACACTGCGTCTGAACACGCTATGTTCAGAAAGTATATGATTGACTCCGTAACCTATTGGGCAAAGGAGTATCACGTTGACGGTTTCCGTTTTGATTTGATGGGACTTCACGACGTCACAACAATGAACAGCATCAGAAGTGCCCTTGATAATCTCTATGAGGACGGAAGCGGCAAAAAGATTTTAATGTACGGAGAAGCATGGGATATGCCTACACAGTGCGACGAGGGTACTGTTATGGCAAACCAGAAGAATTTAAAGAAGCTTGATAGCCGAATCGGGGCGTTTGATGATACAATACGTGATGCAATAAAAGGAAGCACAGGCGGCGTTGACAAGGGATTTATTCAGTCAGGCTCTTCACGTGCGGCACTCAAAACAGGAATTGCAGGTCAGTCCGATACTTCAACAGGCTGGGCGAGTGTTCCTTCACAGTGCGTTACCTACGCATCCTGCCACGATAACCTCTGCCTTTACGATAAGCTTGTTGATTCTGTTTACGGAAAAGACAAGGAGTACCGCAAGCGTTACGAGGACCTCGTAAGTATGAACAAGCTTTCAGCCGCAATTGTTATAACCTCTCAGGGAATTCCGTTTATGTTTTCAGGCGAGGAATTTGCCAGAAGTAAGGACGGAGACGAGAATTCCTACGCTTCAAGCAGAGAAGAAAATATGATTGACTGGAAGAATCTTGATAATTTCAGCGACATTGTTGAATATTACAGAGGACTTCTCAAAATCCGAGAAAGCTTTGAAGCATTTAAGGATTGCACTGCAATGACAGCAAACAACCTCACATATATTGAAAATGTTCCTAAGGGCGTAACGGGCTACACAATAAACAACACTGTCAGCGACAAATGGAGCAAGATGTGCGTAATCTTCAACGGCGGTGATGAAGAACAGACGGTCACAATAAGCGGCGAATGGATAAGAATTGCCGATGAAGAAACAGCAGGACTCAGAAACCTCGGAGAAGTCAGCGGCTCTGTTAAGTTAAAGGCTCATTCGGCGGCAATTCTTGTTGACAAAAAAAGCTACGAAACAGCAGGTATTTCCGATGACGAGGGTGCCGTTGTAGTAAGCTACTACGATAACAAAACAAAGGAGCTTATCAAAAAGCAGACCGTAAGCGGCGAGCTTGGCACAGCCTATGATGTTACCGATTTTGCTGACTCCCTCAATTACGACATAAAGCAGTCAAGCGGTGATTCTTCCGATGTTTTTGAAAACAGCGTAAAGCACGCAAGCGTTTACGTTGAAGAATTTGAAGGCAAAATGTCAAGGGTTATTTTCAAGTTTGTTGACGATGTCAATAACACGGAGCTTGCAGATTCATATGTAATCCGCAACAGAGAGGGAGAGCAGTACTTTACTCCTGAGCTTCCGTCAATTGAAAATTACAGCCTCGTTCTTGATAGTCTTCCTAACAACGGTGCAGGAAAAGTAAACAGCGGTGAAACAACCGTTACATATAAGTACACAAGAGTAACCGACGATACCGACAAATCAGTATGTATTGTCAATGCAATCTATATGGACGATAAAGGCAAAATCATTGAGAAAAAGACATACAAGGGCAAGGAGGGCGAGAGCTATTCCGTACCCGAAAATGAGTATGAAGATATGTCGCTGATTAGAATTCCCGAAAATTCATCGGGCGCTTTTAAAAAAGGCGAAATCAATGTTTTGCTGAACTATTCGTCAACTCCCGACCCTCTTGCAGATTTACTGATATATATTTATATCGGAGCAGGAGTAATCCTCACACTCTGCATTGCCTCTGCAATTTATTCTCACGTAAAGGGAATAAAAAAGTTCAGAGAGAATATGGACGTTGAAGAATAATAAAGGTAGTTATTTCCGCTTTGCGGAATAGATTATAAGAATTTATTAAGGAGGAATATTATTTATGAGAACTACAAAGAAGCTTATGGCTGCTGTTCTCGCTGTATGTATGCTCGCTTCAACAAGCGTTGTATCAGGTTTTGCTGCTACAACCGATTCCGAACCCGTTTCGGCTGATATCGTTGCAGATTCTGCCTATACACAGGCTTGTGAAGCAATCGATAGCGAATATGCATACACAAAGCGTGATTTGGGTGCAACATATTCACCCGAGAGCACAACCTTTAAGGTTTGGTCTCCTACAGCCACAGAAGTGTCGCTGAATCTTTATGCAACAGGTTCGGACACAGAGGAGGGTGCAGAGGATATCGGCACTTGTCCCCTTGAAAAGCTTATGGACGGCGAAAAGTGGACAGGAGTATGGACAACAACAGTTGAGGGTGACCTCAAAAACCAGTACTACACCTACACAATCACAGCTGCCAACACTACAGGTACAAAGACAACAACTAAGGAAACACAGGACGTTTATTCAGTTGCTACAGGCGTAAACGGTAAGCGTTCAATGGTTTGTGACCTTGACTCAACAGATCCCGAAGGCTGGGAAAATGACAATCACGTTCTGTTGGATGAGTCAACAGATTCATCAGTATGGGAGCTTCACGTTAAGGACTTTTCTTATGACCCTGCTTCAGGCGTATCAGAAGCAAACAGAGGAAAGTTTATGGCTTTCACCGAAACAGGTACAACACTCAACGGTGAGGGCAATATTTCAACCTGTATTGATTACCTCAAAGAGCTTGGCGTAACAACTGTTCAGCTTAACCCCTTCTATGACTTCCAGTCAATCAATGAAATGGGTTCTGATTCACAGTTCAACTGGGGTTACGACCCACAGAACTACAACGTTCCCGAAGGCTCTTATTCTTCAAACCCCTATGACGGTAACGTAAGAATCAAAGAGTGTAAATCAATGATTCAGGCTCTTCACAACGCAGGTATTTCCGTAGTTATGGACGTTGTTTACAACCATACATACTCAACTGATTCCTGCTTCCAGTCTACAGTACCAAACTACTACTACAGAATGACAAAGACAGGTGCATTCTCCAACGGTACAGGCTGCGGCAATGAGTGCGCAACAGAACGTGCAATGTACAGAGATTTTGTAATTCAGTCACTTCTTTACTGGGTAAATGAGTACCACGTTGACGGCTTCCGTTTTGACCTTATGGGAATTATGGATGTTGAAACAATGAACTTAGCAAGAGAAGCTCTTGACGCAGTTGACCCGAGAATCACAACATGGGGCGAAGGCTGGACAGGCGGCGACTCTTCTCATCCTAAAAACACTTGCTCAGGTGAAAAGTTCTATCCTGCTACACAGGCTAATGCTACAAAGCTCAGCGACAGAATCGCTCTCTTTAACGACGCAATCCGTGACGGTATCAAGGGCGGCTGTATGAATATTGCTAATCAGGGCTTTGTTCAGGGCGCAAAAACATCTGCTCCCAACATCAGATACGGCGTAAGAGCTAACTCATCAGGCAGATTCAACTGGCTTGCAAGCGCACCCTCACAGTGTGTAACCTATGCAGCTTGCCACGATAACGCAACTCTTTATGACCAGATTCTCGGTTCAACAGCACTTGCTAAATACGGCGTTCGTGAGGCAACTGCTGTTAAGATGAACAAGCTCGGCGGCGCAATTGTTTACGCTTCACAGGGTATTTCATTTATGCTTGCCGGCGAAGAAATGTGCCGAACTAAGGACGGCGACACAAACAGCTACAAGTCAGCCGCTACACTTAATATGATTAAGTGGCAGAACGTAGTTGATTATGCTGACGTTGTTTCATACTACAAGGGTATGATGCAGATTAAGGCAAACTTCAGTCCTCTTACATGTATGGACAAGTCATATCAGGACGCATTCACATTTAATGACTCACAGAAATCCTATTCAAATCAGATTGCTTATACAATCGCTAACAATACTGAAGGCGAATGGAGCAAGCTTGCTGTAATCTTCAACAGTGCTGATACAGCAGCTGATGTAACACTTGCTGATACTTCTGTAACAGACTGGGTTGTTATTGCAAATAACGCGTCAGCAGGTCTTGACAAGCTCGGCGAAGTTACTGGTTCAACATTTACAGTTCCTGCATACTCAGCAGTAATTGCCGTTGATAAGGAAAGCTATGAAGCAGCAGATATCCACTCTGATATGGGTAAGGTTGTTGTAAACTATGTTTACGAGTCAGACGATGAAAAGCTTGACGATTCTGTAGTTCTTCAGGGCTCAATCGGCACAGGCTATCAGACTTCACCCAGTGCTGCAATTTCCGATACATATGAAATTTCAAATATTGAAGGCGACGTTACAGGTAAATTCGGTGAAACACCTGCTGAAGTAACATATTACTACAAGGACTATGTTCCTGAGTCTATTCTTAACGCAGACTTCAACGGTGACGGCAACGTAAACATTATGGACGTTACTGAAATGCAGAAGTATTTTGTAGGCGACTCACAGCTTTCTGATGAAAAGGTTGCAGGTCTTGACCTCAACTATGATGACGCTGCTAATGTAGCTGACTGCACAATGCTTTCAAAACAGCTTGCAGGCTTCCGTGTAGCAGAGGGTAAGGTAGTTGTAAATCACTACTACACAGATGCAGACGGAAATCAGCAGCAGCTTACAGCTTCCGAAGAAATCGTTGGTCGTGTTGGTTCTGACTATTCTACAGAAGACTTCAAGGTTGTAGGTTATGCAGCTGATAAGGATAACTATCCTGCAAAGGCTGCCGGCAAGATTCCTTACGGTGCTACTCTCGAAGTTAACTACAACTATATTGCATCAAGCCTTGACATCAACCTCCACTTCAAGCACAGCGGCTCACTCACATGGGCACCCACACTCTGGATTTGGGGTTCTGACCTCAAGGGCGTTGATAAGGGTAACTACACACCCAACGACTCTGCTGTATGGCCCGGCGTAGCTGCTACAGATGAAGACGGCGACGGTTGGTTTGAGTACAACTTCACATACAGAGGTGCAGGTACTTACAACGTAATCGTATCTAATAAGGGTTCGACACAGACAATTGACTACAAGGGCTTCGTTGACAATGAAATGTGGGTTGTAATTGATGACTCCAAGCTAGCAACAGGCGAATTCCTTACATTCTACACAGATAACCCCGAAACTAATCCCGATGCTCCAATAGCAAAGCAGATTACAATTGGTTAATCTTTAAACTAAAAATTCAGGGCTGACCTTTTTGGTCAGCCCGTTTTTATGTAATAAAAATTATAACTGATTTGAGCATTTAAACCATAATGTAGCGTTGGAATTATAGAAACGTTGACGTAGGGACACGGCGAGCCGTGTCCACACAAAAATTGCAATGCAATT
>DXYG01000075.1 GCA_019415925.1 Clostridiales bacterium | reverse complement strand
CTTGACGTCCCTAAACGTTACCTATATATCAATTTATAATTCGGGCAACCGTTTTTACCAAAATATCCGATTTTTCCACTCAATTTGCCTGCGGCGGCTTCGCCGCTAAATTATGGTTTATCTTTCTAAAATTAGCTTAAAAAAATCTTAATTGTATAAATTCATTGCTTTGTCTGTTTTGCCCTCGATAATCAGCTCAACAGCCTTTGCGGCGTTGTCAAACATTGTGCCGAGCGTTTTGAATTCATCGTCGGTGAATTTTGACAGCACCCAGTCGGCTAAATCCCAGTGCGGATTCGGCTTTGCGCCTATGCCGATTTTTATTCTCGGGAAGTTTTCACTGCCGCTTAAATAAATTATACTTCGCATACCCTTCTGACCGCCGTCACTGCCCTTTGAACGTATGCGCATTTTGCCCACGTCAAGCGAAATATCATCAAAAATAACTATCACCTTTTCGGGCGGAATTTTGTAGAAGTTCATCGCCTCAACTACTGCCTGACCGCTGTTGTTCATATATGTTGTCGGTTTCATCAGCATAACTCTTGCACCGCCGATTGTGCAGTCGCCGACAAAGCTTTTGTACTTTATTTTGTTTACCTTGCAGTTGTACTTTTCTGCTATGTAATCAAGCGCAAGCCAGCCTGCGTTGTGACGTGTGTTTTCATATTTCTTATCGGGATTTCCCAGCCCGACAACGAGGTATTCAATTGAGCCTGTAAATTTATTTTTTCCGAACATATTTTTACTCCTGTGTCCTCGAACTAAAATAAGCGGGTATTTTCCAACCCGCTTGTTTTATAAATTATTGTATTCCGAAATAACGGAAATTTCAGTCGAAATCTGCCGAACGGTTTAAAATTATCAGCCGAATGCAGCAGTAAACGGCTTGTCGTTGTAAATTCTTGCAATAGCCTCGGCAAATGTGGGAGCTACGGGAAGAATTGTAAACTTGTCAATCATCTTTTCCTGCGGAACGGGGATTGTGTCGAGAAGAACAACCTCTTTGAGTGCGCTGTTCTTGATTCTCTCAATTGCAGGACCGGAAAGAACTGCGTGGGTTGCACAAGCGTAAACCTCTGTTGCACCGCCCTTTTCAACAATTGCATTAGCAGCGTTGCAGAGTGTGCCTGCTGTATCAATCATATCGTCAACGAGGATAACCTTTTTGCCTCTTGCGTCACCGATGATGTTCATAACCTCACAAACGTTCGGCTTGGGTCTGCGCTTGTCGATGATTGCAAGACCTGTGCCGATTTTAGCAGCGAAGTTTCTTGAACGTGTAACCGAACCGAGGTCGGGAGAAACTACAATGTAATCGTCAGGGTTGCCGCCGATTTTCTCTTTCATATGGTTTGCAAGGAGAGTTGCACCCTGAAGGTGGTCAACGGGAATGTTGAAAAAGCCCTGAATCTGATTAGCGTGCAAATCCATTGTGAGCACACGGTCAGCGCCTGCGCTTGTGATGATGTCAGCGCAAAGCTTTGCCGAAATCGGATCTCTTGCCTTAGCTTTTCTGTCCTGTCTTGCATAGCCGAAGTAGGGCATAACAGCTGTAATTCTTGCAGCAGAAGCACGTTTCATAGCGTCAATCATAATGAGCATTTCCATAAGATTGTCGTTAACGGGTGTGCAGGTTGACTGAACAATAAAGCAGTCGCTGCCTCTTACAGACTCGTGAAGCGAAACAGCAATTTCGCCGTCTGAAAACTGTGTGCAGTCGCTTTTGCCGAGCGGCAGACCAAGACAGCCTGCAATACCCTGAGCTACGTCAACATTTGAACTGCCGGTGAAAATTTTGATGTCCTTACCGTGAAAATTCATTGTAATAACTCCTTTGCATATAATTTGCGAATTATTTATAATAAATGAATGATTAACTTAATTTAGCAGGAATAACCTCTTGCTTTTGCGATTTCGTTAAGCTCCTCGAGCTGAGCAGGGTCGTTTGCACCGAGTACGGTGTCACTGCACTCTGCAGTGTATGCGCCGACCTTTCTGCCGTCTGAAAGAAGAAGCTTTATTGCGTCGGGGAGATAATATTCCTTTGCCTTGTTGTCGGACTTGATTCTGTCAAGCACCGACAAAAGAAGCTCGCAGTCAAACCAGAAGCCGCCCGAGTTTACCTCGTTGATTCTGAGAGTTTCCTCGTCAGCGTCCTTCTGTTCAACGATTGCCTTCAGCTGACCGTTTTCGTCACGAACAATTCGTCCGTAGCCCGTCGGGTCGTCAACCTTTGCGGAAATTACCGTAGCGGCACAAGCACTGTCTGTGTGCTGAGCAAGCGACTTTCTTATGGTGTCGCTCGACATAAACGGAGCGTCGCCGTTTAAAATAACAACGTTTCCGTTGTGATTTTTAAGAAAATCCTTTGCCATCATAACGGCGTGACCTGTTCCGAGGCGTTCAGCCTGAAAAACGCTTTCAACTTCAAAGTCAAGAGTAGAAAGAAACTCCTCGATACATTCTTTCTTAAAGCCCTTTACAACGCATATGTCGTCAATTCCGGAATTTCTGAGTGCGGAAATAACCCACATAAGCATCGGCTTGCCGAGAACCTCAGAGAGAGTCTTAGGCTTGTCGGACTTCATTCTCTTGCCCTCGCCGCCGGCAAGAATAATTGCACAATTACCCATTTTGTACCTCATTATTATACGGCATAAAGCCTGAATTATATATTGTATAGCACCATATCCGTCAAACATACCAACAGATATTAATATTATCTCATAAAAATTACAAATTTCAAGTGGATTTTACAAAAAAACAATATTCCTGCATATTTTAAACGATTTATACAATATTAATAAAATTTTAAACTGTTTTTTATAAGAAAAAATTTCAAAAAAATGTAGCTATTTTTGCTATTCTTTGTTATAATAACTTGTAGGCTTATACTTGCAGGCAGAGCGTAAACGCTTTGCTATAGCCGTATATACTATTTATTTATAGGAGGATTACCAAAATGGCAAAAAAATGGGTGTACCTTTTTACAGAAGGTAATGCTAACATGCGTGAGCTCCTCGGCGGTAAGGGTGCTAACCTTGCAGAAATGACAGGTTTAGGACTTCCCGTTCCCCAGGGCTTCACTATTACAACAGAAGCTTGTACTCAGTACTATGAGGACGGCAGAGAAATCAATGACGAAATTCAGGGTCAGATTAACGAGTACATCGAAAAGATGGAAGAAATCACCGGTAAGAAATTCGGCGATAAGGAAAACCCCCTTCTCGTTTCCGTTCGTTCAGGCGCAAGAGCTTCTATGCCCGGTATGATGGATACAATCCTCAACCTCGGTCTTAACGAAACAGTTGTTAACGTAATTGCTGAAAAATCAGGCAATCCCCGTTGGGCTTGGGACTGCTACAGAAGATTTATTCAGATGTATTCCGACGTAGTTATGGAAGTTGGTAAGAAGTACTTTGAAGAGCTTATCGACAAGATGAAGGCTGAAAGAGGCGTTACATTCGACGTTGAGCTTACAGCTGACGACCTCAAGGAGCTTGCTTCACAGTTCAAGGCTGAATACAAGGCTAAAATCGGTCAGGACTTCCCCGATGATCCTAAAGAGCAGCTTATGGGCGCTGTTAAGGCTGTATTCCGTTCATGGGACAACCCCCGTGCTAACGTATATCGCCGTGACAACGATATTCCTTATTCATGGGGTACCGCTGTTAACGTACAGTCAATGGCATTCGGTAACATGGGTGACGATTGCGGTACAGGCGTTGCATTTACAAGAGATCCTGCTACAGGTGAGAAGAAGCTCATGGGTGAGTTCCTTATCAACGCACAGGGCGAGGACGTTGTTGCAGGCGTTCGTACTCCTATGCCTATCGCAAAGATGGCTGAAGAGTTCCCCGAGGCTTTCGAGCAGTTCCAGCAGGTTTGCCAGACTCTTGAAAACCACTACAGAGATATGCAGGATATGGAGTTCACAGTTGAAAACAAGAAGCTCTATATGCTCCAGACAAGAAACGGTAAGAGAACAGCTCAGGCTGCTTTGAAGATTGCTTGTGACCTCGTTGACGAGGGTATGAGAACTGAAGAAGAAGCAGTTGCTATGATCGATCCCCGTAACCTTGATACACTTCTCCATCCCCAGTTTGACCCCGCTGCATTAAAGGCAGCTACTCCTATCGGCAAGGGTCTCGGTGCTTCTCCCGGTGCTGCTTGCGGTAAGGTTGTATTCACAGCAGAAGACGCTGAAGCTTGGAACGCAAGAGGCGAAAAGGTTGTTCTTGTTCGTCTTGAAACATCACCTGAAGACATTACAGGTATGAAGGCTTCACAGGGTATCCTCACAGTTAGAGGCGGTATGACATCTCACGCAGCAGTTGTTGCTCGTGGTATGGGTACATGCTGCGTATCAGGCTGCGGCGACATCAATATGGACGAAGAAAACAAGAAGTTCACACTCGCAGGCAAGGAATTCCACGAGGGCGACTACATTTCAATCGACGGTTCAACAGGTAACATCTACGACGGTGCTATCCCCACAGTTGACGCTACAATCGCAGGCGAGTTCGAGAGAATTATGTCATGGGCTGACAAGTTCAGAACTCTTAAGGTAAGAACAAATGCTGATACACCTGCTGACGCTAAAAAGGCTCGTGAGCTTGGTGCTGAGGGTATCGGTCTTTGCCGTACAGAGCATATGTTCTTTGAAGAGGACAGAATCGCTGCATTCCGTGAGATGATTTGCGCAGATACGGTTGAAGAGAGAGAAGCAGCTCTTGATAAGATTCTTCCTTATCAGCAGGGTGACTTCAAGGCTCTTTACGAAGCTCTTGAGGGCTGCCCCGTAACAATCAGATTCCTTGACCCGCCGCTTCACGAGTTCGTTCCCACTGAGGAAGAGGACATCAAGAAGCTTGCTGACGCTCAGGGCAAGTCTGTTGAAGATATCAAGGCTATCATTACTTCACTCCACGAGTTTAACCCGATGATGGGTCACCGTGGCTGTCGTCTTGCAGTAACATATCCTGAAATTGCAAAGATGCAGACAAAGGCTGTTATCCGTGCAGCTATCGAAGTACAGAAGGCTCATCCCGACTGGACAGTTAAGCCCGAAATTATGATTCCGCTCGTATGCGAAATCAAAGAGCTTAAGTTCGTTAAGAAGGTTGTTGTTGAAACAGCTGACGCTGAAATCGCTGCTGCAGGCGTTGACCTCAAGTACGAAGTAGGTACAATGATTGAGATTCCCCGTGCTGCTCTTACAGCTGACGAAATCGCTACAGAGGCTGACTTCTTCTGCTTCGGTACAAACGACCTTACACAGATGACATTCGGCTTCTCAAGAGATGACGCAGGTAAGTTCTTAAACGCTTACTACGATACAAAGATTTTCGAAAACGATCCGTTTGCAAAGCTCGACCAGACAGGCGTAGGCAAGCTTATGGAAACAGCTATCAAGCTCGGCAAGCCCGTTAATCCCAACCTCCACATTGGTATCTGCGGCGAGCACGGCGGCGACCCGTCTTCAGTAGAATTCTGCCACAAGATTGGTCTTGACTATGTATCATGCTCACCCTTCCGTGTGCCGATTGCACGTCTTGCTGCTGCACAGGCTGCTGTTAACAACAAGTAATTTTCGATTTTCGAAATAACTTAATATAGCAAAACAAAAGGCTGCTCAATCACGAGCAGCCTTTTATGCGTTTATAATTATTATAAAAACGTAGGGATCTACCCCTTAATAAGGGGAAAGAGGGGTTTTGGGCACCGCCGTACCATTCCCTACACGGTGAAATTATAACATTTTCTGTATTGCTGTAGGGGACGGCATCCTTGACGTCCCATTCACACAAATTGCAATGCAATTTGTGTGTGGACACGGCGAGCCGTGTCCCTACGAAATTATAGGATACGTGTCAATATGATTTTTAGGTTGATTATTAGAATAATCAAATATTCTTCTTAATCGTATCAAGTGCACCTTTTTCAATTCTGCTTACCTGCGCCTGCGAAATGCCTATTTCGCTTGCAACCTCCATCTGTGTTTTCCCTTGGAAAAATCTGAGTGTGAGAATACGTTTTTCCCTGTCGGAAAGATTTTTGATTGCCTCTTTAACGGCGATTTCTTCAAGCCACGTTGAATCATCGTTTTTGTCGCCAATCTGGTCCATAACGTAAATCGTGTCGTTGCCGTCGGAAAATACAGGCTCGTACAGCGAAACAGGTTCGACAATCGCTTCAAGTGCAAGCACAACCGTTTCTTTCGGTACTTCCATAATCTTTGCAATTTCCTCAACAGTAGGTTCTCGGTTATTCTTGTTTGTAAGCTCCTCCTTAATCTGCATTGCTCTGTAGGCAGTATCTCTCATTGAGCGTGATACTCTGACGGAGTTGTTGTCACGAAGATAACGGCGGATTTCACCGATAATCATCGGCACACCGTAGGTGCTGAAACGCACGTCAAGGCTGGGGTCAAAGTTGTCAATAGCCTTTATCAATCCGATTACGCCGACCTGAAATAAATCGTCGGGGTTTTCGCCTCGGTTTGTAAAGCGCTGAATAACAGACAGCACAAGTCGCAGATTGCCGTTAATCATCTTTTCTCTGGCGGATTTCCGCTCGGAAGGCGTGCCGTTTTTGATTTTTAAAAGCAATTCTTTTTTTTCGCTCTCCTTAAGCAGTTTTAACTGCGAGGTGTTCACTCCGCATATTTCAACTTTTCCGTACTGCACAACATAACCCCCGTTTAATTTACTGAGATTATTATTGACGGAAAATTACTTTTTATACTGTTTCAGGCAAAACAAAACCCCTCCGTTCGGAGGGGTGAATACTTAAAAAATCTTAATCTTTAAACGGGAATAATTGCGTTGAAAACAAGCACCGAGCATACTCCGCAGACAAAGCCGAGCAGTACGCCGCATACAACGTCGGTTAGGTAGTGCACACGCAGATAAATTCTTGAAAAGCCAATAAGAGCCGCAAGCAGTAAAATCGGCAGGAAGGTTATCAGTCTGCACCTTAAAAGAACAACTCCCACAACGGCAAACGAGGCTGTTGTGTGTCCCGACGGGAAAGAGTAAAACCTCGGTCTGTTAATAAGCTGTTCGTCATCGCCTAAGCTGTGACAGGGGCGGACTCGCTTTACAATGTGCTTAAGAATAACCTCGCCCATAAGGTGAGCAAGCGCAAGTCCGAAAACAATATTAAAACCTGTCAGCCGCCAATCGGGGCGAACGAGGAACGGTATACAGATAATCCACCAGACAAGACCGACGTTGCCTGCACGGGATGCAAAAATCATTATTTTATTGAGCGCAGGCTTATGAATTTTGCCGATGCGTTCAAGAACTCTGTTGTCAATGTTCTGAATTCTGCCAAACATAAACACAACTCCCATTTTATTTGCCTAAAACATTAATGCGGAATAAAGACAAACTTTCAAAATCTACATTAGCGTTTATATTATAGCATACGAAATTCGATTTGAACAGATATTTTTTGAAATTTATCTGTTTTTTACATTTACAAGATGTGCAATTGACGGAATTGCAGCACCTTGACCGCAGGTTGTGGGGCTCATAAGCGCACCCGTAGCCATAAATAAAATGTTGTTGTAGATTCCCTGACTTAAATCGCTCAGAATTTTTGAGCAGAAAACTGACGCCGCACATCCGCACCCCGAGCCGCCTGCGTGAACGTCCTGCTTATTTCTGTCAAAAATCATCAGTCCGCAGTCGTTGTGCCTGTTGCGTATGTCAATATCCTCAAGCAAAAGCAAATCGTAAAGCGATTTACTGCCGACTTCGCCTAAGTCACCTGTTAAAATCAAATCATAGTCACGTGGAGAAGTGCCTGTATCGTCAAAATAGTTTTTTAAGGTCTGAGCCGCCGCAGGTGCCATAGCTGCTCCCATATTGTTAGCGTCCTTAACTCCGAGGTCAACGATTCTTCCCACAGTCGCCCTTGCAATACTCGGACCTTTTTTGGCGTTTCTAAGAACGCAGCTTCCCGAGCCTGTCACCGTCCATTGTGCGGTTGGTGTTCGCACTCCGCCGTATTCAAGCGGAAATCGGTATTGCCTTTCCGCAGAGCAGAAGTGCGACGAGGTTACGCACATAGCTGTGTTTGCCGCACCGCTTTCTACAAAAACGGACGCCATAATAAGTCCCTGAGCCATAGTCGAGCATGCGCCGTACTGACCGAGATAGGGAATATCAAAGTCAATCAGACCGTAGCTTGAGCCGACGCACTGATTGAGCAAATCGCCTGCGAAAATGCAGTCAACCTCTTCTGCTTTTATCTTCGCCTTTGTGAGTGCCGCAGTTACCGCCTCGGACTGAAAGCGGCTTTCAGCCTGTTCGTAGGTGTCAAGTCCGTCGTAGCTGTCGTAAATTATCTTGTCAAAAGCCTTGCCGAGAGGTCCCTGCGATTCATACTTGCCCGCAACAGAGGCGAATCCGACGATTGAGGGCATTTCTTCAAACCCGATTGTATGTCCGCCTATTCTTCTTATCATACAAAAACTCCCTTCCGCTTTTATTATCTGCGAAAGGGAGTTTTTTATTAAAATAATTTTTGATTAGTTACTCTCACTTGTTTCAGGCGGGTCGGTAGGAACAGGCTCGGGCTGAGTGGGAGGTGCAGGCGGTTCGGTCGGAGCTTCGGTAGGAGCCTGAGTAGGCTTCGGCTTTGAGGTAGCTGACGAGCTGCTTTGCGGTTTACTGCTTGTTGAAGAGCTGCTGCTACTGCTTGAAGAGCTGTGCGAGCTTTCGCTGTTGCTGCTTTCGGGCTTTGTGGTTTCATTTACGTTGTCAACGTTTGTGTTCTTTGCGTTGCTGTCGTTGTCGGCTTCAATGAAAACATAACCGTGGTCGCTGTCGTATGTAGAAGAACCGAGTGACTTACGGTCAACCTCTTTACCGTCCTTGTAGTAAACCTTCCAAGCCTTTACAGTGTAGCTTGAATCGCCCTTGTCGGTCATTTCGTTGTGAGTTTTGATTTCGTCATAGGACGAATCCTTTACGCCCCAAATTGAAACATAGAGTGTGCGGTCAACAAGCTTACACTCCATAAACATCTGATATTCAGTCGGGTTTGAAAGCTTTAAGTCAAGTCGGGGATAGTCGATTGTAGCGTCAAGACCTGTCGGAACGTAAGAGGACGCCCACTTGTGGCAATAGCGTTCTTCAACGTCCATATTTGCTCTGATAGCGGCATTGTAGATTGTGGAGCTTGACTGGCAGATGCCGCCGCCGATTCCGCTGGTGAGCTCGCCGTTTGCAATAACTCCTGCGGATTTATATCCGTTTGACTCAAGGTTAGAGTCGCCTGTACACTTGTTGAATGACCAGGTTGCCCCCGGCTCAATAACCGAGCCGCTGCAGGCTGCAAGCGAAACCCTCATATTCTCCGTACCGTTTTCGGAGTTTGTGGAAACGGTTTCATAGGAAGAAAGCTTTTTGATATTCTTTTTGAGGTCGTCAACGTTTATTTTTGCGTCAACTGTTTCAACGTCGGCAATAATTCTGCTTTCGGAAGCACCCTGAGAAACAGCCGTTTTAAGCTGGTCGGTTAAATCCTCAGCGTTGAGTTTTCTGCCTTTTTCGGCTTCTGCATACTCAAAACGCTTGTCGGAATACGGCGTGAACTTTGAAACATAGGCGTTCTTTGCGTTACGGTTGGTAGCTTTCTCAATTTTTTTTGCGTTCTTTTCAATTGAGTCAACAGTTATCGTAGCCGTAATCTCATATGTTTTACTTTCTGAGGTATTGTTGCCTGACGGGTTGAGAGCGTCATTCTTTACGTTGCTGAGAACAGTATCAATGTCAAAAGTGTATTCAAAGTCGGACTGAGTAAGCGTTGTAACGTCGCCGTCAGCGTCTACAGAAATTGAAATAGGCTTTATAAAGCTTTCCTCTCTGGATTCAAGCAGCTTTTTGGCTTCTTCCATAGTCTTGCCCGAAATTGAAACTCCCGAAACTACAGTGCCGTCTTTAAATACAAACTCGCTGTTTTCAACAGTAGGATTGCCGAACACTCCGCTCTGTAACAGGCAAAAGCCCGTTATGCCGAGTGCAACTACAACTGCTGCGGCAACGGAAGAAATTACAATTATCTTTTTCTTGCTGTTTTTGTTATTTGGATTTTTCCTTGAACCTGACGAATGTTTTGCGTCATTTGCTTGTGTAGGTGCAGCCTTACCGCTTGAAATATCAACAAGACCTTCATCTAAAACGATAAAATCGTCATAGGAATTTTTACTCAAACATCTCACCTCTGAAATATATGCAAATATTGTTTAAAATTTTTAGCATTTGGTTACAGAATACATTGTACTATAAAGTACCGTAAAAATAAAGTGGTAAAATACAAATATTAAAAAGTTTTTTTAGCAATTTTTTGTTTAATATAAAAACAAAACCTTTTTGAATAAAACCTTTATTAACAGCGAAAGCAAAAAGAAATACAGCAGTAATCGCATTGTCTGCAATCTGTTGCTGAAATTTTAAGAGCATAAGAGCATAACATACAGCAAAAATCAGCAAATAAACAAAGTGAAAATAACAGTTGAAATTACTGTAAAATATAAGTATAATAAGTATATATATAGGCTGAAATTTATAAGAAATATAAGGGCATAATTATTCTGCCCGAAGGCTCGGAGAAATAATATGAAAATTCTTATATTTACCGCATCAACAGGCGGAGGTCACAAGCGTGCCGCTGCTGCACTTGAAACAAAAATAAAGTCGTTAAGCCCTGAAACGGAAGTTAAGGTTGTTGACGCAATGAAGGCAATCGGCAAGATGTATGACAAAACCGTATGCGGCGGCTATCATTTTATGGCTACAAAAATCCCGAAGGTTTACGGAGAATGCTATAAAATTACCGACAGAAAAAATCTTATGTACAAGGCTGTAATGCGTTCAAATACGATGATGTCGAACAAGCTGCTTGAAACAATAAACGATTTTTTGCCTGATATTGTTATCATCTGTCATCCGTTTGTCACAACAATGGTTTCCAAGCTTCGCCGTCAGGGTAAGATTGACG
This sequence comes from Clostridiales bacterium, assembly GCA_019415925.1. GTDB lineage: Bacteria > Bacillota > Clostridia > Oscillospirales > Acutalibacteraceae > Ruminococcoides. The sequence goes on along the minus strand of DXYG01000075.1, from coordinate 2,326 downwards.
TAAAGGCAATCAGCATTATTACCGACTACGACGCTCACCGTACATATATTGTTCCGAAAATTGAGGCTTATGTGCTTGCCGAGCCGCAGATGGCAAAAAAGCTGATTGACGAATACGACGTTGACGAGAGCATAATCTATCCGCTCGGAATCCCGATTTTTGACAGCTTTACAGAGCCGTTTGACAAGGAAGAAATCTGCAAGCGCGAGGGACTTGACCCGAGTCTTCCGACAGTTCTCCTTATGGCAGGCTCGTTTGGCGTTACAAGCGTTCTGGAATTTTATAAAAACCTTGCCGAAAAAGGAAAAAATATGCAGTTTATCGTAATAACCGGCCGCAACATTAAGCTTTTCGGTCACCTTGAAAAGCTGATTGATGAAATGGGTATGCAGGATAACACAAAACTGCTTTACTTTGTCAGGAATGTTCAGGACTATATGCATATTTCCGACTTGATTGTTACAAAGCCCGGAGGACTTACCGTTACCGAAAGCCTTGCCTGCACACTTCCAATGGCTATTTACAGTGCATTCCCCGGTCAGGAACGTGACAACGCTGACTTTCTGGTTAATCAGAATGCGGCTGTGCTGCTTGACAAGAAAAACGGTGCAGACCAGATTATCGAGCTTTTAAATTCACCCGAAAAGCTCTCTAAAATGAAGAAAAAATGCAGTGAGCTTTCAATAGCCGACTCTGCGGAAAATATTTTCAGACTTGCTCAGAAGCTCTGTGCAGAGGACTGATAAAAATTATACCCACTGAAAGGAAACAAAACAATGAAAAAAGCAATTGCCCTGCTGATGTGCCTCGCTCTGGCTGTGTGTACGCTGTGTGCCTGCGGCGACCCGTCGGAATTTTCGGACGGAGAAAAGCTGTCAAAGGATTATACAAGGAGCACCAACCCTGACGAAAGCTACAACTACAACGATGGTGCAACCTCTGCGCCGCTGTCATACAACGTGTATGCAAGCTCAATTTCAAACTTTGAGTTAAGGCTGTTCCGAAACTATTATTCGCAGAAATCCGACAAAACAAAGTCGTCGGTGTTTGCTCCTGTCGGGGCGGCACTCCAGCTTTCACTCCTTGCAAACGGAGCTTCCGGCAACACTCAGGACGAAATCAGACTTGCGCTCGGTAAGGACTTGACAATTGAGAATATAAATCAGTGCTCCTCATACTTCAAAAGCCGTATGGAGGCTGTCAGCAAAACGGGCAGCGGAGAAGTTGACGAGCTTTCCGGCAAGAAAACAGAAGAAAGCAAAAGTGAGTACGTGCGTTTCGGACTTAACTTTTTCTTTAACGACATTTCCGACGTAAAAACAAGCTTTTTGCAGACAAACGCAAGCTACTTCGGAAATAATGTGTACCGCTTTTTGTTCTCGGACGAAAACGCTGTTTCAAAGGTAAACAAGAGCCTTTCCGATTTTACGTCGAATGATTTGTTTGAAAGCCTGAATGAAAAAGACAGCCTGTTTTTGGTGAATTCCTGCGATATCAGCGACTTGTGGCTTGAAAATTACAGCAAAAGCGACATTGAAAAGGGAATGTTCAAGTCGAGCAGCGGCGATAAAAGCGTAAACTTTATGACCTCTAACGAGTCGTTTATCAAGACGAAAAATGCTCAGGGTATCATAAAGTACACAAGCAAAAATCCCCTCAAGCTTATGATTATTATGCCGAACGAGAGCGTGTCGCTTGAAGAGTATATTTCCGATTTCAATTATAAAGAATTTTCCGACCTTCTTGAAAGCGTTGATATTACCAAAAAGGTTACGGCGCAGATTCCCGAGTTTTCTATAGCTTCCGAGGAAAAGCCTCAGCCGCTTTCAGACGCTATTACAGACAGCGGCTTGTATACGCTGTTTACCGACGACGTGCTGTTCAAGAACATTACGCATACCGATAATTTCAAGCTCAACGAGATTTACGAGATAACGCCCGAAATCACCGTAAATGCTTCGGGTATTAACAGCGATTCAAAAATTGTTGAAAAGCGTGTCAAAGAGCTTGATAAAACCGATGAAACAATTAAATTTGACCGTCCGTTTATCTTCCTGCTGATTGACAACGAAAGCAGTATTCCCGTGTATATCGGAACGGTTGACAATATCTGATGAAATAAAATAAAGCTCGGACTTTGCATTTGCACTTGTCCGAGCTTTTGTTGTTTTTTAGTTTTTTGTATAAACCATAATTTGCGGCGAAGCCGCCGCAGGCAAATCGAGTGGAAAAATCGGATTGTTTGGATAAAACGGTTGCCCGAATTTTAAGTTGATATATAGGTAACGTTTCGGGCGACCACACAGGGTCGCCCCTACGGAATAAA
>DXYG01000074.1 GCA_019415925.1 Clostridiales bacterium | reverse complement strand
CCGACCTTCTGATTCGTAGTCAGACACTCTATCCAGCTGAGCTACCGGCGCATATGCGGCTGTTTTTACAACCGCAAGCAGTATTATACCACACTACATTTCAAAATGCAAGTGTTTTTTTACTCATTTGCATCGAAAAATGCAAAAAATGCTCTGTACGCCATATACACGTCGGTCTTTGAAACAATTTCAAACGGTGCGTGCATCGACAAAACAGGCACACCGAGGTCTACAACGTCAACATTCATATTTGCAACGTACTTTGCAATCGTTCCGCCGCCGCCGAGGTCAACTCTGCCGAGCTCGCCAACCTGCCAGAGAATATCGTTCTTCTCAAGCATTGCACGGATTTTTCCCATATATTCGGCAGATGCATCCGAGGTGTCGTACTTTCCGCCGTGACCTGTGTACTTTGAAATGATTACGCCGTTGTTGATATATGAGCAGTTCTTTGCCTCATACGCAGAAGCGTATGTCGGGTCAAAAGCCGCATTAACATCGGCAGAAAGGCAGGTGCTCTTTGAAAGCGCTCTGTAGCCCTCAACACCGTCCTGATTTGCAAGGTCATAGATGAAGAAACGCAGAAAGTCGCTCTGCATACCCGTGTTGCCGTCACTGCCGATTTCCTCTTTGTCGGTGAGGTAGGTAATGCAGGTCTGCTCGGGAGTTTCAACGTCAACAGCCGCCATAAGCGCAGGATAAGCACAAACCTTGTCGTCGTGACCGTAAGCGCCTATCATACTTGCATCAAAGCCGATATCCTTTGACTTGAATGACGGGATAAGGCAAAGCTCTGCCGAAAGGAAATCGCCCTCGGTTATGCCGTACTTCTTGTTGAGAATTGCCATTACGTTGAGCTTTACAAGGTCCTTTTCCTCGTCCTTTGTATCGTAAGGACGTGAGCCTACAAGCACGTTCATATCCTCGCCCGTAAAGGCTTTAGCCATAGGCTTTGCAGACTGCTCCTGTGCAAGGTGCGGAAGCAAATCGGTAATGCAGAAGCAGGACTCGTCCTCCTCGTCACCCCAACTGATATTTACTCTCTTGCCGTCAAGCTTTACAACCGTTCCGTGAAGCGAAAGCGGAATAGCTGTCCACTGGTACTTTTTTAGTCCGCCGTAGTAGTGAGTTTTGAAAAGAGCAAGGTTGTTAGCCTCGTAAAGCGGATTGGGCTTTAAGTCGATTCGGGGTGAGTCGATATGTGCAATTGCAAGACGTGCGCCGTTCTTTACGCCGTTTTTGCCGATTACTGCAAGCGCAACAGCCTTGTCACGGTTCACATAATAAACCTTGTCGCCTGCCTTGTACTCAGCCTCTGCGTCATATTCGGTAAAGCCTGCCTTCTTTACAAGCTCAACTGTGTAGCGTACAGCCTCACGCTCAATCGGTGAATTGTCAAGGAACTTTTTGTATCCCTTGCAGAATTCATCGGCTTTTTTGATTTCTCTTTTTGTAAGCGCCTTAATGCCCTTTGGCTCTTCCATCATAATTTTTTCTTTGAGTTTTGCGGTTTTTGATTTTTCGTCGGCCATTGTAATCATCCTTTCATAAGACAAAACAAAATTATTTATTATCTATTATCTGTTAAAATGTAAAAAATAACCTTATTCATAAAGTTTTATATACATTTCTTTTGCACTTTCAACCTTATCCACGTAGCTGCTCGTTTCGGGATAGGGGATTTTGTCGAGCGTTTTGCCGTCCTTGCTGTAATTGCTGTCAGCGAGCCACTCACCGACAACAAAGCCTGCGTTGTATGCCGCAACAGCGCACCGCTCGTCACCGTAATAATCGTAAAAATATTTCAGCAGATAACAGCCGTAGTCAATGCAGACTTCGGGATTGAACAAATCTTCGGTTGTATATTCTTCCTCAGTCCCACGCTTTTCCTGAAGCCAGTCAAAGGACGAGGGCATCATCTGCATAATTCCGCAGGCTCCTGCGTCGGACTGTGCGTCGGGGTTAAAGCCGCTTTCTGTGCGGATAACAGCGTAGACAAGCGATTCTTCAAGTCCGTATTCATCCGCATATTTTTCGACAAATTCGCTGTATTTCTGGGGGTAGCTTGCTTTTTCAAGCCCGTTTTTTGTATCCTCATAAAAGTTTGAAACAAAAAACACGATTCCTCCTGCAAGAATTGCAAGCACAATAAGCCAGATTAATGCATTGATTCCTTTTCTGCTTTTCCGTTTGTAACGACGGGAAGCTGTAGGCATTGAATCACCTCGGTGTTTACCTGTTGAGTTGTTTTAACAGACCTTCAAGCTGAACATTCAGCGAGCTTATGTCTGAATTGTTTTCTATAATATAATCGGAATTTTCCCTGAAAAATTCCTCGTCAAGCTGTGCGTTTATTCTCATAAGCGCATTTTCTTTTGAGATATTGTCACGCTTGCAGATTCTTTCAAGCCTTACCGATTTTACAGCAGTAACGCTTATAATTTCATCGCAGATAACGTCTGCGTTGCTCTCAAAAAGCTGCGGTGCGTCATAGACAATTGTTTTTGCTCCGATTTCGGAGGCTTTTTTTATTTGTGTGAAAAGCTCCGCCGTTACAAACGGGTGAACAATTGAGCCTAACAATTCGGTGTTTTCCTTTGATGAAAAAGCTCTTTCTGCAAGGAGTTTTCTGTCGGGAGTGCCGTTATCTGTGATAATATCCTCACCGAAAACAGACGCAATAGTTCTTAAACAAAGCGAGCCGTTTTCGTAAATTTTTCGTACAAGCAAATCAGCGTTGATTACATAAAAGCCTTTTTCTTCAAGAAATTTTGCAACGGTGCTTTTGCCAGCTCCGCTCTGCCCCGTAAGTCCGATAATTCTACATTTTTTCAAGGTCAATCACCTCAAAGCCTGCCGCTCTTATCAGCCTGTTGTAAACCGCCATTCCCACGCCGTCTATTGAAGGCAGACGTGAATAAACAATCTTTATATTTTCATCCTCGTCAATTTTCCGCAATTCGTCAAACAGCCTGTGCGCCTGAGCAGAATAATCACTTCGCTTGCCGAGGCTGAAACACTTAACATTCAGACTTTCAACGTCCTCGTCACAACAGAGTGCGGCGGTAGTTTCACCTTCGTGTTCGTTTACATAATCAATATACTCGCTGTCGTTGCATTTAAGAAGTACGACGTTCGCCTTCGGCGCATAGTGCTTGTACTTCATACCGGGGCTTGACACCTTTGCGCCCTTTTCAAGCTGATGCAAAACGGCGTTGTCAAGCTCCACGTCACCGAGAACCGATTTTAGCTGTTCAAGCGTGATTCCGCCGGGGCGGAGAACACGAGGAGTTTTTTCGGCAAGGGTAATGACTGTGCTTTCAAGTCCGACGTCGCTCATACCGCCGTCAACAACAGCGTCAATTCTGCCGTTTAAGTCACTCAAAACGTGGAGCGCAGTTGTCGGACTCGGCGAGCCCGAAAGGTTTGCCGACGGTGCGGCAAGCGGAAGTCCCGACCCTCTGATTATTTTCTGCGCAGTCGGGTGGCTCGGAAAACGGATTGCAACTGTGTCAAGTCCTGCCGACACCTCATCGGGAATTACGTCAGATTTTTTCATAATCATAGTAAGCGGACCGGGCCAGAAACGCTCTGCAAGGCGTTTTGCGGTTTCGGGAATTTCACGTACAAGGTTAAAGCGCTCAATGTCCGAAAAATCCGCAATATGTACAATCAGCGGATTGTCGGCAGGTCTGCCCTTTGCCGCAAATATTTTCGCAACAGCTTTTCCGTCAAGCGCATTTGCCGCCAAGCCATAAACGGTTTCGGTGGGCAGTCCTACAAGTCCGCCGTTCCTGAGAATTTCGGCGGCTTTTGCTATATTTTCATCGGTGTTGTCAAGTAAAAGTGTTTTCAAGTTCTTCACCTTTTTACGATTCCATACTTTCCTTCAGCTTTTCGGCACGGTCAGCCGCAATCAGTGCGTCAATCACTTCGTCAAGGTTACCGTTCAAAATGTCCTCAAGCTTATAAAGCGTAAGTCCGATTCTGTGGTCGGTCAGTCTGCCCTGAGGATAGTTGTAGGTGCGGATTCGCTCGCTCCTGTCGCCTGTTCCGACCTGCGATTTTCTGTCGGCGGCAATCTCGCTTGCCTGCTTGTCCTGCTTTTCTTTGAGCAGTCGGCTTTTGAGAACTTTAAGAGCCTTGTCCTTGTTCTTGTACTGACTTCGCTCGTCCTGACACTCAACAACCGTTCCCGTCGGGATATGTGTAATTCTGATTGCGGAGCTTGTTTTGTTGATGTGCTGACCGCCTGCGCCGCTTGAACGAAAGGTGTCAATTTTCAAATCCGACGGGTCAATTTCAAGCTCAACGTCCTCAGCCTCGGGCAAAACGGCAACTGTGGTTGTCGAGGTATGCACCCTGCCCTGACTTTCGGTTTCGGGCACACGCTGAACACGGTGAACGCCGCTTTCGTACTTAAAGCGTGAATATGCGCCGTCGCCCTCAATCATAAATGAAATTTCCTTGTAGCCGCCCAGCTCGGTTTCGTTAGCGTTGATGACCTCAACCTTGTAGCCGTGCTTTTCAGAATACATTGAGTACATTCTGAAAAGCACTGCGCTGAACAGAGCCGACTCCTCGCCGCCTGCACCGCCTCGGATTTCAACAATTACGTTTCGCTCGTCGTTGGGGTCTTTGGGGAGAAGAAGAATTTTCAGCTTTTCGGAAAGCGTTTCAATTGAAACCTTTGCCTCGTCAAGCTCAGCCTGTGCAAGCTCCTTAAGTTCCGCATCGGAGGTTTCGCCTAAAATTTCAAGGCTTTCCTTTTCGCTTTCTACTGCGCTTTTGTAGTCACGGTAGGTAAGCACGATTTCTTCAATCGACTTAAGCTCCTTCATCACCTTCTGAAATTCGTCGGGGTTTGAGGCAACCGACGGCTCGTAGAGCCTTTGCGAAAGCTCGGAATATCTTTTATCAAAAATTTCTATCTTATCAAACATAAATCTACCCTATTTTATCTGTAAAATCAATTTTCTTCAACAATGCGCTTGATATTTTTCTCAATCTTGTTTCGGGGCACCATAACCTCTCTGCCGCACTTATCACACCTGATTTTAAAATCCATTCCTATGCGCAGAATTGTGAAGATTTTGCCGCCGCAGGGATGCTGTTTTTTCATCTCTACTCTGTCGCCTACGTTCACGTTCAAGAAAAACACCACCAGACTTATGTAACGCTTATTTTGCTTTAAATTTTATTATACATCAAAATAAGATAAATATCAACCGCATAATATTTGGGGGTTACGGCATTTTCTTGAAATAAAATGCTTGACATTTTCAAAACCTCTCTATATAATAGTAATAACAGAATTATCCCCTTAAAAACAATGACGGGAACAAGATATAATTCCTTTTGGCAAAGAGAGTCGGCGGTTGGTGTAAGCCGATGCAAAGGTTTATATGAATAGCTCATCCCCGAGTTTTTCGTGCGAAAGTTTTTCACCGTAGTGCGAAACGCAGGACTGCGTTATCGGTCGGGACTTTGTTGGAAGTCCTTAAGGGCTGTATGGTGACATATAGCTGAAATTGGGTGGTACCACGATTTTATTCGTCCCTTTGGCAATTTTTTTCAGGTTGCTTTTGAGGGGCTTTTTTTGTGTGAATTTTTATTAATACTAATCTTTCAATCCGCAGATTAGTATAAGGAGGTTATTGGTATGAAACCGTCGTTTGAAAAGTACATTCCTTTCAAACAAATTGACATTCCCGACAGAACATGGCCGAGCAAGACCATTACAAAAGCTCCGATATGGTGCAGTGTTGACCTGCGTGACGGAAATCAGGCGCTTGTTGACCCGATGAATCTTGAAGAAAAGCTCGAATTTTTCCACGCTCTCTGCGATATGGGCTTTAAGGAAATTGAAATCGGATTCCCGAGCGCATCGGAAACCGAGTATGAAATCTGCCGTGAGCTTATTGAAAAAAATCACATTCCCGACGACGTTACTATTCAGGTTCTCGTTCAGGCAAGAGAACACCTTATCCGCAAGACCTTTGAGGCGGTCAAGGGTGCTAAAAACGTAATCGTTCACTTCTACAACTCAACCTCTACGCTCCAGAGAAAGGTTGTTTTCAAAACCGATATGGACGGCGTTACAAAAATTGCCGTTGAAGGCGCAAAGCTGATTAAACAGCTTATTGACGAGTACGACGGCGATACAAACTTCCGCCTTGAATATTCTCCCGAAAGCTTCAGCGGCACGGAGATGGACAATGCCGTTGACATCTGCGACAAGGTTATGGAGGCTCTCGGCTCGACAAAGGAAAATCCCGTTATTCTCAACCTGCCTAACACTGTTGAAATGTGCACACCGAACACCTTTGCCGACCAGGTTGAATATTTCATAAGACACCTCAGAAACAGAGATGCCGCTATCATCAGCGTTCATCCCCACAACGACCGTGGCTGCGGCGTTGCGGCAGGCGAGCTTGCACTGCTTGCAGGTGCTGACCGTGTTGAGGGTACGCTCTTCGGCAACGGAGAACGTACGGGCAATATGGACATCGTTACAATGGGACTTAATATGTACACTCAGGGCGTTGACCCGAAGCTTGATTTTTCACATCTGCCAAAGCTCCGTGAAATTTACGAGAGATGCACGGGTATGAAAATCGACCCTCGTCAGCCTTACATCGGCGAGCTTGTGTTCACCGCATTTTCAGGCTCGCATCAGGACGCTATCAACAAGGGTATGAAATATATGCGTGAAAGCGGTACGGATATGTGGGAAATCCCCTATCTTCCGATTGACCCCGCCGACGTCGGCAGAGAATACGAGCCGATTATCAGAATCAACTCGCAGTCAGGCAAGGGCGGTGCGGCGTTTGTTATGAGCAACAACTTCGGCTATGATTTGCCAAAGCGTATGCACCCCGAGTTTTCAAAGCTTGTTCAGGCTAAGTGCGAGGAGCTTGAGCGTGAGCTTATCCCGAAGGAGCTTTTTGAGGTATTCGAGCAGAATTATCTCAATCACCCGATGAAATATAAGCTGACAAAGAGAAAGATTTACGAGGAAAGCGAAAACGGCAAAGATTACGTTCACTTCAAGGGCAGAATGGTCATTGATGACCAAGATGAGGTTGTGTTAAGCGGCGTCGGCAATGGTCCGATTGACGCATTCTTCAACGCAATCAAGGCAGTCGGTCTTGACAGGTACGAATTCATTTCCTACAGCCAGCACGCAATTTCGCAGGGCTCGGACTCAAAGGCTGTTTCATATATTGAGCTTAAAAAGCCTGACGGAAATAGCATTTTCGGTATCGGCATTGACTCTAACGTAAATGTTGCGTCCGTTCTCGGCGTTCTGAACGCTATCAACAGAGCAGAAACATAAAATAATTACAGAATTTACGGGCACACGAAAAATCGTGTGCCCGCTTAATTTTACGCTGATTGTATAATACTATTTTCAGCCTTGATTATTTCATACTGTTTTCGTATGACTCAATCATCTTTTTAAACGTGTGTCCCGTACGAACCCGCAAATTCTCAAGGTACTTTGTGGTGGTTTCGTTGGTAAAGAGCTTGATTTTCATCTCCATATGCGTGTCGTCAATGGGAGTTACATAGATTTTGTCAATGTATTTTTCTACAAACGAGTGGTTGATTACTCCGCTGTTTGCGTCCTCACTCGCCCGTTTCAGCGTTCTCCGCATTTCTTCAATCCGCTTTTTGAAATCGTTTCTCGTCTGCATTTCATTTTCAAGTGCGGAAATTTCCTTTTCGCACAGGGCAATCTCATTTGAGCATTGCTTTGTCAGGCTGATAAAATCCCTGTCGGAAATCTGACCGCTTACGTTATAGCCGAGGAGCTTGCTTTTCTTTTTCTGCTCCAAGTCCATTTTCTTTTTAAGCTCGTCAAGCCGTCTGCCGACCTCTTCGGGCTGGCTGAGGGATTTATACATCTCGACATACTGATTTATCAGTTCTTCAACGTCGCAGGAGGTTTCCTTGAATACCTCAAGCAGAATCGGCACGACATCGGATTCGTATATTGGAAAGGATTTGCAGCTGTCTGCACCGTTTTTGATTTTGCCGCTGCATATCCACTTTGAATTTTTGTTGCCTTGTCTGTCCTTTGCATCACGTCGATAGTAGGTTGCTCCGCAGTCGGTACAGAACAGCTTTCCCGTCAGCAGATTGCCGTGGTTGCATTTGCCCTGACGGTTCTTGACGTCCTTGCTTCGCCTTTCAAGCACATCATTTGCTTTGTCCCACAGCTCCTCCGACACTATCGCAGGAACAATCTCTCCCGTTTCGTCCTTGAACATAACCCAGTCCTCGGGCGGAAGGAATTTCTGCTTTTTCGTGAACATATCAACCACCTTGACTTTGTTGCCGACATAGTAACCCTTGTACTTCGGGTTTGAAATCATACCCGACATTGTGGTGTGGGCAATTTTGTTTCCGTTGTGATTGCGGTAGCCCTTCTCCCAGAAGATGTTTTCAATCTGCTTCATACTGTATTCGTTGGTGGCGTACAGCTCGAACAGCTCATGCACCATCTTCGCCTCGTCCTCGTCAATCACAAGCCGTTTATTGTCCTTGCGGTAGCCGAAAATTCTGCTGTTGCCGAGCACAACGTGGTCTTTGATTGCCTGCTGATGCCCGAACTTGATACGGGACGACAGCTTTCTCAGCTCGTCCTGCGCTATACTCGACATAATCGTCAGCCGCAGTTCGCTGTCCTCGTCGAGCGTGTTGATGTTATCGTTCTGAAAAAACACCGCAACGCCAAAGTGCAGAAGCTCTCTTGTGAACCTGATACTGTCAAGCGTGTTTCTCGCAAATCGTGAGATTTCCTTTGTAATTATCATATCAAACTCGCCGTTCTCGCCGTCTGTTACCATTCGGTGGAAATTCTCACGCTTTTCGGTTGAGATAGCCGACAAGCCCTCATCAATATAGCCCTCGACATATTCCCAGTTGGGATTTTTCTTAATCATATTCGAGTAGAAGCTAATCTGATTGTCAAGCGAGTTGAGCTGTGCGTCCTTCTCCGTACTCACTCGGGCGTAGAATGTGACACGCAAAGGCAGGTCGTATATACTGCAACTCCTAAGCTGTTCCCTCGTTTTTAAAATATCCATTTCTTCACTTCCTTATTTTGATTTCGTTGTATCATCACTTTGTAATGATGATTATATCACATAGTAATTCATATATCTATATCAAACGCAGAATTAGTTTTTGGAAATGTTTTCAATTTTTAAGAAAAACGTTACAAATCACACCTGATAATCCAAGAAAAACGTTACGCATTAAAGAACACGCAAGAAAATAAGCAAGTTATTGATAATTCCATTCCGTTTTGTTATAATAAGTGTAGCGTTAAATAAAGGAATGATTTTTATGTCGGACTACGCACCGCCGTTTACAATATCAAATAAAATGCTCGGCTTTGTTTCGTCAATATCAGAAAAGATAGGCAGAATCAGCAACTACAATGATTTTGAATCGAAACCACAGCTGAGAAAAAACAACAGAATCAAATCCATTTACTCATCGCTTGCTATCGAGGCTAACTCTCTTTCGTTGTCGGAGGTCAGAGATGTAATCAACGGTCACATTGTTTTAGGTCCTCAGAGAGAAATTCAGGAAGTAAAAAATGCTTATGGCGCTTACGACAAGCTGAATGAAATCAATCCTTATTCAGTCGGCGAGCTTAAAAAATATCACGGCATAATAACTTATGCTCTTGTGAATGAGTCGGGCAATTTCAGGCACGGCGAAGAAGGAGTTTTTGACGGTGACAGATGTATTTTTATGGCTCCGCCTGCAAACCTTGTTCCGTCTTTGATTGCGGATTTATTTGACTGGATGAGCAGAGAAAAGGACAGCGTTCACCCTCTGATTTTATCATCCGTTTTTCATTATGAGTTTGTTTTCATTCATCCGTTCTCCGACGGCAACGGTCGTATGGCAAGGCTCTGGCAGACTGCGATTCTGACAAATTGGAAACCAATTTTCCAGTTCATACCTATTGAAAGTCAGATTCAGAAATATCAAGACAGGTACTACAACGCAATTTCAGAATGCCACATTGAGGGCAACTCAAATCTGTTCATTGAATTTATACTTGAGATGATTGACGAAATTCTTACGGACATTATTTCACAGACAAAATCTGATAATTCGCAAATCAGCAGTTACGTAAAAAAATTGCTTGACGTTATGGAGTTTGACGTTCCGTACACCACGGCAGAAATTCTGAAAAAGCTGAATCTGAAATCAAGAGAAACCTTCAGAAAAAATTACCTCAACCCTGCGATTGAAATGAATCTGATTCATATGACTATCCCCGATAAACCCACCAGCCGTAACCAGAGATATATTAAAAAGTAAAACACGCAAGTAAGTAAGCAAGATAATGAGTAAGTTGTTTTATCCTAAGTGAATAATTGACTAGTTAACTACAATAGTAACCTCAGATTTCTAAATTATATAACTTCCAGGAGGCACATATGAGCAAAACTAAAAAATTGAAAAAGCTTTTTGAAGAATGGAAAGAAGCTCATAACAACGAAAGCGATTCAGAATACCGAAGTTATAATATTACAGACATAAAAAAAGATTCTTTCTGTAATGACGGAATAATTTGTGAAGAAAAATTTGACGGTCTTTTATTTATAGGAAAAGAATCCCATATTGATGGTGATAGAATTGCTGTTGCAGACGATTCTTTCTGGTTAAGAAAAGTAGCAAATAATGAGAAAAAGCCTCAATTATTCGGTACAAGATTAACTATGATTGCGAATGCGTATTTTTACGGAAATTACACTGATATAGATACAAACAAAAAAGACAATAGCGTTCTCTCAAAAACAGCAATATTAAACCTCAATAAGCGTGGTGGGAAAAGTTCTACAAGTTATAATTCACTTAGAATATATACCGAAAAATATTCCGATAAAATTATTGAAGAAATCCAAATTATCAATCCAAAAATAATAGTCGTCTGTGGTGTTAAAGAATTATTTGATAGCTTAATTAAAGAAAAAATCAACAATACTAATATAAAATATATCTACTTAAAGCACCCAAGCTACAGGCGCATTTCACACAAAAATTATCTTGCAGACTTTCAAAATCAGATAGAAAATTCTTAACTACCTAAATAAAATATGCCATTTAATATTCGGGTTATGAGTAAGTAGTTTTTATGTATGAGCCGCCGAATTTTCACTCGGCGGCTTTTTCATTTCCTGATTCGGCTGATGTACGATGCGATTTTTCCGTTCATTTTTAGTCTTTCCTCCTGCGTTATCAGCCCGTTTTTGAATAAATATTCGTTAAAGAAAGTCAACCATATTTCCTTTGACATCTGCATTCTTAGCTTTTCACATTCATTTTTATTAATCGCTATCTCTCCTTCCTCATATTCATTATGCTGAATTTTTGAATGTAATATTCATCCTTTGTTCCTCCATTCCGAATAATAATTTACCTTGCATAGTGAATTATAGCTTGTTGATTTTTACAGTGACTTATAATCTTTTCGCTCAAATAAATCGTCAAGCCGTACCTTGCCTCTTGTACGGCGGACATTATTTATCGCTTCCTTTCTCATTTCTTCAAGTCTTTCCTTTGAAAAATGTTTTTCGTCGGCAAGTATTTTCATAATCAGCTCAAGCTCAACTGCATATCGGAACAGTCCTTTTGAAATTCTTTTCTGCTGTTCCTCGCCAGACTTTGCAATTTCCTTTGCGAGCTTTTCATTGACAACAGAATTTTCATCTGACAAAAGCTTGTCTGCAAAATACGAATTGACCGCATAGGCAACAAAATCATTCCTCGATTTAAAGCCTGCCGACTTGATTTCTTTATCCATTTTCTCCACAAAATCCTTGTCAAGAAAAAGGCTTATTCTCTGTTTTTCATCTTCCATTGTAAATCACCTCCCAGTATTCTGATACACACTATCTGACTCCTGAAAAAACGGCTTGTTTATCGGATTATTTTCGATTACAGGATACATCGATACACCAAACCCGAAATCACGACCCACAAAAGTATCACCTTTTTGACTCCCATAAAACGATACTGTGTTTTATCGAAAAACGGCTTGTTAAAGCCAAATCTTCGGTCGGCACTGCCGTCCGATGTGGTACGCAAGGGGCATACATCAGTGCCCCTTGCTTTCTCCTGCTTGACTACCTACCCTGTAAATCACGGGCAGATATTGGAGTTTCTTCTTGCAAAAGCCGTTTTTTCTCTGCCGTAATTTCGCCCAAATTTCGAATTTTACTTACAGTCGGGTACTTTATCCGTTTTTTCCTGAAAGTCGGACAAACCGCCAAATTCTGCCCAACATCTGCGTCGTGGACGATAAGGACGATAAAAACGATAAATCAGACAGCTATATTTTCATCGTACTTATCGTACCTAACGTACTCGCTGTCCGAATTATCATTTTCACAATCATACTTTACTTCAACCTTTCTGATGTTGTTTTCTTTATACGATTTGAAATATACGTGATTATCATTCAAGTCATACTTCCACTTGTTCATCATCCTTTTCAGAATGCGAGCCGAAAGATTTTTGCCTGAAAAAACATTGTAGCGTTCAAGAAATTCTGCATTGCTTCCGTTGAAATATTTTTCCTCTTTCATCATCTCAATGAGCAAGTTCATTTCATCAGGCAAAAGCATATTCGGATTCTCTGCGCTGTCTGCAGTCATCTTCCAAGTGAAATCTTCCTTTGAAAATTCAAGCTCAATTTCTCTGTCCTCAATATCTCTTCCCGTACAAAATAATGTTGCGTTGCCCTGCGTGCGATTGCTCTTTTTCAAAACGAATAGAGCATCGGCACAGACTGCAATACCGTTCGTGCCTGAAATCTCATTGATTGGGTCAGAGTCGCCTTGCTTTCTTAAATGATGAACAAGTAAAATAGCAATTTTCAATTCATCAGCAAGTTTCTTGAGCTTCTGCACCTCAAGATAATCATTAGAATAGTTTGAATCCTTATTGGCAGAACGTATAAGCTGAAAGGTATCAATGATAATCAAGACGGTATCCATATGTTCATCAACAAAATTTCGAATCTGCTCTTCCAACTTTTCATCAAGTTTTGAACAATCCGTAACAAAATGAACATTACTCGGCACTTCATCAGTTATCGCTGTCAGCCTGTCCTGCAATCTGCTTTCATCATCTTCAAGCGACAGATAAAGAGTTGTACCGCTGTTGGTATGCAGATTCCACACATCTTCGCCTTTTGCAATCCGAACGCACCAGTCAAGAACAAGCCACGACTTACCTACCTTAGGCGAGCCGGCTATAATCGAAAGACCGCTTGCGAGAAGTGAATTGATTATAAACTTCTTTCTCGGCAAATCTTTTTCAACAAGACTTGCACCGTCGATTGAATCAAATCTTGCCTTACTGCTCAAATCCAAATTTAAATTCTGAAGCATTTTTCTCCTTTCCCTGTTACTCATACCTCATATGATTTCTAAATATCATAGTTCCGATATGGTTATTCAGTTGTAATCCAAAAGCTGTTGGAATTTTTTCACCGGTGTGATACAATAATCTCATACTTTTCAAGAAAAA
>DXYG01000073.1 GCA_019415925.1 Clostridiales bacterium | reverse complement strand
TAACAGCTATTGAGTATATCAGAAACGCAATGAAGCGTGTCCGCAAAAAGGATTCAGCTGTGATTTTAGCCAGTCAGAATATCGACGATTTTCTGATTCCCAGCGTTAAGGAGTACACAAAACCCCTGTTCTCAATTCCTACTCATCACTTCTTATTTTTCCCCGGCAATATCAATCCGAAGGACTTTGAAGATGCACTTATGGTAGAACCAAACGAGTATGCCTTAATCAAATTCGGTGAGCGTGGCACTTGTCTTTATAGGTGCGGTAATGAACGCTATCTTTTACTTGTTCAGGCTCCCGAATACAAAGCCGAAATTTTCGGATCCGCAGGCGGTAGGTGATAATCATTGACAAAGTGTTTTGTGGTGATATAATAGAATTATGATCTTATTTAAGTTGTATTTCTATAAAAAAGGTTGTGTAGTATGGAAAAAATATTGAAGCAGAAAAAAATTGATTATTTACTTCATTTTACTAGAGCCGAAAACTTAGAAAATATTCTCAAGTACGGCTTGCTTCCCAAAAATGTTTTGCTTTATAAACGTATTCCTACAGTATTTAATGATGAATATAGATATGATAATTGTGAAGATGCAGTATGTACATCAATTGAGTTTCCCAATTATAAAATGTTTTATACTTTAAGGCAAGATAATCCTGAAGTTGATTGGGTGGTCTTGTTATTAGATGCAAAGATTCTTTGCGATTTTGATTGTGCATTTTGTTGTGAAAACGCAGGTAGTGCAAATATGTATCAAACAGATATCGAAAGTAGGAAAGGGATAAAAGCTTTCTTAAAGTTATTCGATGAACAGGCGGGTTGCTATTCAAGAAACGAAATGAATCTTCCAAGCTATTATCCTACAAATCCTCAGGCTGAAGTTCTGGTTTTTGCTAATATTCCAGTAGAGTATATAAAATGTGTTTATTTTTATAATTATAAAACTATGAACAAGTATGCGAATCTATTTGATGATACGAATATGTGTGAGGTTAACACTTACTTTTTTTACGGAAGAAAAGATTATAATTTTTGGCAAAATTAATCAGGAGAGAGAATTATGGCAAAACGCCCCGTGTTCGTTGTTTATGATCAAAAACCATTTTACAAAGAAGAATTTATAGAGTTTGAATATTTTAGTGGATTTGCTGTTTCACAAAAACAAAAGTGTATAGAAAGTTTACACCAAGCTTTTTTGAAAAATAATATTAATATGAAAGTACTTGAAATATCAAGTAAGTCTAAGCAAAAATTGGGTATAGAGCTTAGTGCATTTAATTTAATGATAGAAACTAAAAAAGGACAGAAGTATTCTGTTGAATCGGCTTTCCAATCAAGCAAGGTTTTTGAAAATGGCGGACCATACACAGATCTACTTTTGCAAAATTCAAAGACTGCAAAAAAAGATAACAGACTAAAAAATAGCGGAAGATTAAAGTGTTTTAAATATGGAAATAGGGTGTTCAATCTGTATCCTAAGACTTATTTTTATGACTGGCTTTATGTGAATGCTTTATATTTAAATAAAGATTTAGCTAAGCAAGTGTTAGAGTTTGATGCGTTTACAGATATTGAGTTTAATCCTAATAAAGCAATAAACTGTCAAGCACGTTCTGCAGCTATTTTTGTTTCGTTATATAAAAATCAAATATTAGAAAAAGCTATAAAGGATGAAAAATTATTTCTTGATGAGGTATATAATTCTAAAATTAAAACAGAGTATAAGTCATATGAACAAATAAGTTTGTTATAAAAACTTTAATACAATTGGCCAATTGATTTATTTGAAATTAATTGGCTTTTTCTATTTGTGGAGGTGATTTTGTGAGTGCTACCATAGGTGCGGCACTGAAGAAAATAGCAGTTTCTCTGCTCACGGATAAAAAGGTAATAAAAACAATAGGCGGTATAATAATCGGCATAATCATAATCTTGGTTATGCCGATTGTTGCTGTTGTGTCAATTTTTAACGGCAGTATGGATATCGACACGGACAAACTCAGTCAGTCCATACAAGAAAATATCTCAGCTGAGCAGATGGAAAATCTACAGCTTATCAACGACACAATGACAGAGGTTGAAAATCAACTCAAAAGCAAGAAACTGTCTGACTATAACACGCAGGCGGAGGTTATCTATCTGTTTTCTTTGTCTGACAAATCCAAGGAAAATGATTTTGTGAAAAACTTCGTTTCTTGTTTCAAGAAGAATCAGTCTGATGAGGATTTGATAAATGCCGTCAATAAGAAATTCGGAATGGAGATAAAATATGACGAGTTTCAGAGGATGATGCAGTCAATCAAGGGTGCGGAAATCAGCACCGCAGGGTTTACAGACAAGACAACTAAAAATAATCTCGACCTTGTCAAATGGTGCGAGAACGCATACAAAAACGGCTGGGGTTATGTTTACGGCGGTTACGGTCAGGTCTGCACCAAGCAATATCTCGACCAACAGGCGAGTCTGTTTCCCGGCAACAACGAGGCAGGCGGTGAAATGCGACAGGTCGGTGAAAAGTGGCTCGGTAAGCGTGTGTGTGACTGCATAGGACTAATTAAATCCTACGCTTGGTACAACGCCGATATCGGAGAAATTGTCGCAGGCTCCAACGGATTCACCGACTGCGGAGCAAATTCCATTTTGAGCAGTGTCACCGAAAGCGGACCGATCTCAACAATGCCCGACACACCCGGTCTTGCCGTATGGATGAATGGTCATATCGGAGTGTATATCGGCAACGGAGAAGTTATTGAAGCACAGGGCACAGCTTACGGAGTTGTCAAAACTCAGCTCTCAGGTCGAGGTTGGACAAATTGGCTGAAGATACCGAATATAAAATATGTAAATCAAAAGAAGAAATGACGAGGTGATTTTAATGAAGAAAACAAGCATGAGCATAATGTATGACGACGAAAAGCTGAATGCAATCAGGCTGTATATGTCACAGCGTGATTTGGATTTCAAGGAAGAGCTTGAAAAATCTGTAGACGCTCTGTACGCAAAATATGTTCCTGCAAATGTGAGAGAATTCATTGATATGAAAGGTTCACAGGTAAAACCGCCCAAGCCTAAAAAGCCAAAGATTGAAAGTGAGGAAAAGACTTGAGGACGCAAAATTTTGGCATAGAAATAGAAATGACCGGCATCACTCGCAGTACGGCTGCAAAAGTGATTGCCGGTTATTTTCATACAGAAGCAACTCATGTCGGCGGTTGCTATGATGCATATTCTGTCCGTGATGATGACGGCAGGATGTGGAAGATTATGCGTGACGCAAGCGTTAGATGTGAAAATCGTTCAGGGCAGAATGCAAGCTCTTTGTACTCGGTTGAATTTGTCACTCCGATTTGCAACTATGATGATATAGAAACCATACAGGAACTTGTTAGAAAGCTTCGTGGCGCAGGAGCGAGAGTCAATTCAAGCTGTGGTCTGCATTGCCATATTAATGCGGCTCCTCATACTCCGAAAACGCTTCGCAATATCGTAAATATTATGGCGGCGAAAGAGGACTTGCTATACAAGGCATTGAAAGTGAATGTGTCAAGGGAACATTATTGTCAGAAGATGGACACTCGTTTCCTTGATGAAATCAATAACCGTCCGCCGATGTCAATGGAACAGATAAAGTCAATGTGGTATGACGGAGAGGACTACAGCTACCGACATTATGATGATACTCGCTACCACGCACTGAATCTTCACAGCGTGTTCTACAAGGGTACGATTGAATTTCGTCTGTTCAATTCCACCTTGCACGCAGGAGAAGTAAAGTCAGCAATTCAACTATGCCTTGCAATCAGCCATCAGGCATTGATACAGAAGTCTGCAAGACACGCTAAAACTGTATCGGATAACGAAAAATACACTTTTCGTACTTGGTTGCTCCGACTTGGCTTAATCGGTGACGAGTTCAAAACAGCTCGTCATCATCTGCTGAAAAATCTTGAGGGCAACATTGCGTGGAAGGATCCTGCACAGGCTGAAAAGCAAAAGGAAAGACTTGCACAACAGCGAGCCACCGAAATTATTAATACAAACGAAAATATAAATATCAACGAACCCGAAGTCAATCCAGCTTCTAATGATGAGCAGGAAGATACTTCGGGTTTTGTTATGAGTATGTAGAAAGGGTTTTAAAATGAAAAAGAAATTATACATTGCCTACGGCAGTAACCTCAATCTTAAACAGATGAAATACCGTTGCCCCACAGCAAAGCTTGTCGGCAAGGGTATAGTCGAAAATTACGAATTGCAGTTCAAGGGTATGCCTCACTGCTCCTATGCAACAATCGCACCTTGCATTGGCAAGTCCGTTCCTGTTGCATTGTGGGAGCTTCAGCCGAGAGATGAAAAACTGCTTGACCGCTATGAGGGTTATCCATCTCACTACTTCAAGCAGGACTTGCCTGTGAAATTGAATAACGGATCAGAATTTACTGCAATGGTTTACATTATGAATCTGCAACAGAATTTCGGATTGCCCGGCGCAAGCTATTACGATACTGTGTCGCAGGGCTACAAGGACTGCGGCTTTGACTTGAAAGTTTTAAACGAAGCCGTAAATGACAGTGCAGAAAAGTTCTATGAAAACCTTGAACAGAACAATCTGTTTGATTCACCTGATGAAGATGATGACGAAGATTTTACAAATGAGATTGGCGGTATGAACTTATGAACGAGAGAAAGAAATTGAAAAAGCAACTGGTTGATAAATATATTTTCAAAATGTATTTGTCTGTGAACGAAGTCAAGAAATTACTTTCTGAAAATCCAAAGGACAAGCACGACACTCTTTTTGCTTCACTCACAGTCGGCTGTGTAAAAATCAACGCCGTTGTATTCCCTACACCCGATAAAATGCTCCTCGGCTTTGACATTCTTGTAAAGGACACCCCCGAGAGCGAAGAATGGATTTGCTACGATACGCTATCGGACGAATTTAAGTTATCTCCTCGCAGTATTGAACAATCAATGTTCGATATTCTGAATCGTGAGGTTAAGGAGTACGGACTGTCCTATACAGAGTGCAATTTTGAAGTAATAAACGGTAAATCAATAAAAGCAGAATAACGGCTATATTCTCGCTACACTCGCCCTGTGTCGGCTTTTAAAGGAGAAGTCGGGAAAGTATCCGAAATCGAATAAAAACCGGAATCGGGCGGTTTGTGGCAAGGAGTGAAAAATCAGAGTTACGGCAATTCGGGCAGTTTTTCAAGGGTAGGTATTTAAGCAGGAGAAAGACACGGGGTTGCAGTCGCTCCCTCGTGTCGGTTCACAGCAGACGGCAACGCCGACTGCTATGCAGTTTTTCGCACTTTTCAGTCTCAAAAATCCATAGGGGTTAATTTTCAGCCTTGGGATTGTACTTGTGGGTTTAACTGCCAGAATTGCCGAATAAAATGCCAAAATTCAAGGAGTTGCAACTGTGGGTTGTAGCAAAAAGGAGGTTTTGCACTTGAATGAAACGGAAAACAGAAAAGAAGTAAAGCGGAAGTTTGCACTCTGGATAAGGGAATCAACACTTGATATGGTTCAGGACATTTACAAGGAAGATAACTGTGGGAGTCGAAGTGAATTTATTGAAAAGGCAATCATTTTCTATGCAGGCTATCTCTCGTCAAACGACAACAGCGAGTATCTTCCCAATGTGGTTACTTCAACCTTGAAATCAATCGTTACCGAGAGCGACAACCGAATGAGCAGACTGATTTTTAAATTGGCTGTTGAGCTTGCAATGACAATGAATATTATTGCCTCGTCACAGGATATTGACAAGATAACTCTTACAAAGCTTCGTGGCGAGTGTGTCAAAGAGGTAAAGAAATTAAACGGTTCATTTTCTTTTGATGATGCATACGATTGGCAGAAAGGGTAGTTATTCGTGGCAAGATTAGTTACAAAATTCAAATATCTCAAGCCGAATCGAAAAGTTAGTGCGGGCGGTTATGCAAAATATATTGCCACCCGTGAGGGAGTTGAGAAGATCGATGACACTAAAAAATTTGCTCCTGCAACTGTACTGCAAAAGAATTTAATTGAGAAAATCCTGAAAGATTTTCCCGACAGCAAGGATATGTTTGAGTATGCCGATTACATTGAAAAGCAAAATCAAGGTTCGGCATCTGATTTCATTTCAAGAGTTATGGAAGATTACGCTTATGAAATCTCGGGAAGAAAAGCATATGCCGATTACATCGCTACCCGACCTCGTGCCGAGAGATTCGGTTCTCACGGATTGTTTACCGACGACGGTGTGCAGGTACAGTTGAGTAAGGTTACCGAAGAACTCGACCGTCATAAGGGAAATATCTGGACTGCAATAATATCAATACGCAGAGAAGATGCAGAAAGGCTTGGCTTTAACACAGGCTCACGCTGGCGGGATATGCTCCGCACACAGACCGAATCCCTTGCTAAAAATCTTAAAATCCCAATGCAAAATCTTCGTTGGTATGCAGCGTTTCACAACGAATCCCACCACCCTCACGTGCATTTGATTGCATATTCAACAGTTGAAAATGAGGGGTATCTCACGCAAAAGGGAGTTGAAAATCTGCGTTCATCATTTGCAAAAGATATTTTTCAACAGGATTTATTATGTATCTATGAAAAGCAAACCGAACACAGGGATAAGCTCCGAGCCGAGGGAAAGGATATTGTAGAAGATCTGGTTGCGGATATCAACTGCGAAATCTATGTCAGCGCATCAATTCAGCATAAGCTGTTGGAACTTGCCGACAGGCTTTCAAAAACGAAAGGCAAAAAGGTTTACGGCTATCTCAAGCCTGATGTAAAAGCAATCGTTGATTCTATTGTTGAAGAACTCTCAAATGATGGCAGGATTAAAAAATTATATGACCTTTGGTATGAGCAAAAGGAAAATACAATCCGTACCTACACGGATGAAGTGCCCGACAGGATTCCGCTTGCCCAAAACAAGGAATTTAAGTCAATTAAGAATGCAATAATCAAGGAAGCGTTGAAATTAAATCTCACTGAAGATGAAGAGGAAAAAAGCGAGAATTTTGATGACGAAGAATCTGTTTCAAATCCATTTGAGTATGAAGAAAACACCTCTGCCGAATCAGTCTTTGATTCAGACAGAGGTGTTCTGTATCCTCGTTGTTCAATTAAAACCAACCGCAACAGCGTTGTTGTTTCATCACTCTATCTCCTGCGTTATCTCAGCAATATGCTTCAAAGTCAACTTAGATTTGAAGAAAAGCAGAAAGCACAGAGGACGGATAAAAAACTACAACAGAAGATTCAAGATAAGAAGCAAGCACAGGGTTTGAAAATGTAAGTTTGATAAACTGGAATTTGCTAGTCTTGAAATTTTACATAACTTCACTGAGTTTATTGACCGTGCAACCCTTGCTTGTATAATATTCAAACATCTTATTGAGTTTCTTTTTATCATAGCTGGTGATACAGTCAGACAAAACATGAACGGCATAACCGACTTTGGTCATATTGTAGCAGGTAGATTTTATGCAAGCAGTGGCATCTGCTCCGGCAATAAAAAACTCGGTGATATTGTGTGCTTGGATAAAGGTGACAAATTCTTCGCTTGTCAATGCATTGCTCTTTGTCTTGGTAAAAATGTGCTCTGATACGATTTTTAGTTCGGGAACAAACTCGGCACCACGAGTGCCGGACTTAAATGTCCTCATTACAGCAGACAGATTGTTATGTTGAATGTAAACAACATCCATATTGTTTGCAACCGCCCAATCAATCGCTTGATTAGTAGTTTCAATGATCTCCTTGTAGTTTTTTGTAATGTCATTCTGCAGGTCGATCACGACCAAAGCTTTGTTTTTCATAATACTTCTCCCACAAATTTTGCTTTATCAATTAGTTATTTAATATTATCATACCACATAAAAAGAAAGCAGTCTATTAAAAATCAGCCTGCCACCAAGGAAGAATTGCACCCAAACGCTGACTGGTGCCTCCTGTCACGGTGATAGGAGAAAGAACTACCCACTATAAGATATTACAGCAGAAAAGAAAAATATATACAAGGAAGTGATTACAATATCAACCTACATTAATTTTACAAAAGAACAACGAGAACAGGCAAGGCGAACAGACCTTGCTAATTTTTTAATCAGTCAAGGCGAAAAAGTCAAGAAATCAGGCTCGGAGTATGAATGGCTTGACGGCTCGCAAAAGGTAACAATCAGAGGTCACCTCTGGTATCATCAGTACGAACAGAAAGGCGGTGACGCAGTTGACTTCGTCCGCAGATTTTACAACAAGGACTATGCCGAAGCGGTGGAAATGCTTTTGAACGGTATCGGCGGTCAAATCATAACATCACCACCCATAGAAAAAGAGCATAAACTTTTTGAACTGCCACCGAGGAATGACAGAATGAGTAGAGTTTTTTCTTATCTGCTGTTGACTCGTGGCATTGATAAAGATGTGCTGTATGAGTTCGTGAGAAACAAAATGATTTATGAATCTGCCGATTATCACAATGCTGTCTTTGTTGGTTACGATTCAAGCGGTAAACCTCGCCACGCACACAAGAGAGGAACGGTAACAAACAATCCGTATAAAGGTAATGTTGCAGGCAGTCAGCCGGAGTTCAGCTTTCATTGGTATGGCACAAGCGACAAGATATTTTTATTTGAAGCTCCCATTGATATGCTATCATTCATAAGTATGCATAAGGACAATTGGAAAAGTCACAGCTATGCGGCATCCTGTTCCGTTTCGGACAGGGTGCTTTTTCAATGCCTAAAAGATAATACGAACATTAAAAATGTGTTTCTTTGCTTTGACAATGATGAGGCAGGACAGAAAGCAAACAAACGCATAGCCGAAAAATTAAATTCAATGAATATCCAAAATGAAATCCTCATTTCTACCTATAAAGACTGGAACGAAGATATTTTGAAAAATGAAAGGACTGAAGAAATATGCCGTCAGGTGTTATAACTCTAATTATTGTTGCTGGTTCAATGTTTGCACTGTTCATAATAATTTCTACGGTGGGCAATTACTATTCCCTCAACCGCATAAAAAATAAGACAGTCGGACAAGGTCAGCACGGCACGGCTCGTTGGGCGAACAAAAAAGAGATAAAAAGAACCTATAAACACATAAATTTTCAGCCTAACAAGTGGAGAAAAAATCCGAAAAGCAGACCAACACAACAGGGAATCGTTGTCGGTTGTAAAAACAGGACAAGAGGTCGCTTGATTAACCTTGCACACAAAGTATTTTATGCTTTCAGAAAATTCAGAAATCTGTTCAGGAAAAAGAAAAACAAAAAGAATATTAGCCCAAAAGAACCTGTCAGCACCACAACAGCAATGGTTGACACAGGAGATGTTCATGCTCTGATGATTGGTGCAGCCGGTGTCGGCAAGACTGCCTTTTGGCTTTATCCGTGCGTTGAATATGCCTGTGCAACGGGTATGTCGTTTATGGTAACCGATACCAAGGGAGATGTGGTTCGTAACTATGGAACGATTGCGGAAAAGTACTACGGCTACAAAATTTCCGTTATAGATTTGCGTAATCCCACACGCTCACACGGCAATAATCTTCTGCATCTTGTGAACAAATATATGGACTTATACAAAGCCGAACCCGAACAGCTTGTTTACAAGGCAAGAGCAGAAAAATATGCAAAAATTATTTCAAAAACGATTATTCTTTCAGGTATGGATTCGGCTTCATTCGGACAGAACGCTTACTTTTATGATGCCGCAGAGGGACTTCTCACAGCAACAATTTTACTTGTTTCGGAATTCTGCGAACCTGAAGAAAGGCATATTGTTTCGGTGTTCAAAATCATTCAGGAGTTACTTGCTCCAACCAATAAGAAAGGCAAAAATCAGTTTCAGCTTTTAATGGACTATCTTCCCGACGACCACAAGGCAAAATGGTTTGCAGGGGCGGCTCTAAATACCGCTGAACAAGCTATGTCAAGCGTTATGAGTACGGCACTTTCAAGGCTGAATGCATTTCTTGACTCCGAGCTTGAACAGCTTTTGTGCTTTGATACGGAGATTGACGCTGAAAAATTCTGTAATGAAAAGTGTGCGATATTCATTGTAATGCCGGAGGAAAATCCCAACACTTTCTTTATGGTTTCTCTGATTATCCAACAGCTTTACCGTGAGATACTGTCAGTTGCAGATGAAAACGGCGGTGTACTGAAAAATCGCTGTGTGTTCTTCTGCGATGAATTTGGAACTTTGCCGAAGATTGATTCGGCTGAAATGATGTTCTCCGCTTCTCGTTCAAGGCGATTACAGATAGTTCCAATAATCCAATCCTTTGCACAGTTGGAGAAGAATTACGGCAAAGATGGAGCTGATGTAATTATCGACAACACACAGCTGACCATCTTCGGTGGCTTTGCTCCGAACAGCACAAGTGCAGAGATGCTATCAAAAGCACTCGGTTCAAGAACTGTTATGTCAGGCTCTGTAAGCAGGAGCAAAAACGATCCGTCACAATCATTGCAGATGATTGAACGGCCATTGATGACACCCGATGAGCTGAAGTCACTTCCAAAAGGCACATTTGTTGTTATGAAAACAGGCTTTTATCCTATGAAAGTCAAGCTGAAATTGTTTTTTAAATGGGGTATTAAATTTGAGGAAAAGTATGAGGTTATGGAAAACGGCAATCGTGAAGTTCACTATGCCCACCGTTCCGAGTTATTCAATAACATAATCCAAACATACTGTCCTCACTATCTTGAACAGCCTGTTGCCGACTCGGATTTTGATGAAGTAAGCAGTGAGAAAAAGAAGAAAAATGAAAACCTAAAGACCTCGCCGAATGCAGAACAGACCGAGAGTGAAGATACTATTAATTCAGAACAGCAAAATGATCCAACAGAAGAACCCGAAAATTCAAGCGTTGAACAGAACACAGACAAGCAAAGAAAAGTAGTCATAAGAACCGAAAGACCACCGCAGGAGGTACTGGACAATGAGTAAATTAACTTTTCTTTACCAAATGGACTTACCCCACAGAGCCGTAGCAGTCTATACCTACCTTCACGACCGAGCCAACAAAAACGGCGAATGCTGGCCATCCGTAAAAACAATAGCAGGTGACATAAAGCTGTCACCTGCCACAGTAAGAAGAGCTATTAAAGATTTGAAAAAAGCCGGATTGATAAAAACACAACAACGATTCCGTGAACAGGGCGGTAAGAGTTCTTTGCTTTTTAAATTATTAATACATTGATTTAGAAAAAATACCGTGATATAATAAACACATATTGCTACATAATTATGGATATTATAGTTGAGAATACATGAATCAGTATTTTAGAAAACTGACTTTGTGTTGTCTGCGGAAATGCATTAAAATCAAAAAAAGGAATTAATATACACATATGAATACTTTGCTTGCACTTATTTTAAACTTATTTTCTTTAATATTAATGACTGTATGTACTGTTGTTTTTATGCAGTGTTCATATAGAAAGAAAATGACACAATGTTTTTCAGCTTGTCAGATTTTAATAGTTAATTGGATAGTATGCCATATTATCGATATTTTTTCTTTAAATATGGCTGTAAAAATATTATTCAGCAATATAGGCTATATTTCAGTGTGTTCAATTGGTGCAGTCTTTTTGTTGTTTTCACTCTACTATATAAAATCAGATATTACTCAAAGTAAGTTATTTAAAATAATAATATTTATTCCATCGGCAGTCTTGTATTTTATTGAAATAACTGACCCGATATTTCATTTGTTTTTTAATAAGTTTTTTTATGAAGAAACTCTAGGCGGTATCGGCTTTTATGTTACGGCAGTATATAACTATATTTTACTGATTATCAGTGTATGCTTAATGCTCATAAAAAACCGAAAGTCATTTAAAGAAAAAACACCGCAGATGATATTGATTTCTTTATCAGCTGTTATACCGCTCGTGATTAATTTTTTATCAATTACGGACATATTTACTTTGGAATATGATTTTACACCAATTTCCTTTTCTATTACCTCAATGCTGATATTTTTTGCTATTTATAAATTTGAATTTGTTTCAATAAGTCCTTATACCGTAAAACATTTAATGAGTGCAATTAACGAAGCGGTGCTTATTACTAATAAGCATAACAAAGTTACATATGTAAATGATACAATGAAAAATGTGTTTGACTTAGATGATAGCTGTTTACAAAAAGACAGCGGGAGTGTTATGGAACATATTTCAAATAAATTAGCTTGTGATAATTCCGAGTTACGACAGCTTTTTGTTGATGATAAAAGTGGATTAATTACTGTTAACTTATTGGGAAATAAGTATTTTGAAGTGGAAAAAACAGCGGTTTTAAGCGGAGATAAAAGAATATCAAATGTATATGTATTTTCAGATATGACATCTTACTATGAATTTACAGATGAACTATCAGCAAAAAACTGTGAGCTTTTAAGGTCTAATGAAAAGCTTGTAAGAATGAATGTAATTGAAAAGAATCTTGCCGTTGAAAGGGAACGCATAAGAATAGCTCAGGAATTGCACGATTCTTTAGGGCACAGTCTTGTTTCAGTAATGACCCTGTTAAAACTGTCTAAGATAAATAAAGATTCTTCTCAAAAGTATGTGGATGAAGCACTTGATATATCGACAAAATTACTTAGTGATGTTCGTGACTGTGTGTCAGGAATACGGAAAGATTTGGGACTCAGTATTACTCAAAGGGTAAAATCCCTTATTGATGATGTAAAAACAACAAGTACCTGCTTAGAATTTTCAGTTTTTGGAGAAGAAGAAACTTACCATATTTTTGCATCCGATGAAGTTTTCAGTATTATAAGAGAAGCAATTACAAACTCGATCAGGCACGGAAACGCTGATAAAATTGATGTTATTCTGAAGTTTTCAAATAAGAGCATAGGAATATATATTATTGATAACGGTGTTGGATGTGACAAAATAACTGAAGGCTACGGACTTAATGGAATGAGAGAAAAAATAAAAGCAATAGGTGGGAATGTTGAGTTTTCATCTTTGATTAATAACGGATTTTCTGTTAGAGCATTTATTCCTGTGGAGGCTGATTTAGTTTGATAAAAATTGTAATTGCTGATGACGATGACATTTTCAGAAATGGACTTAAGTTAATTATTGAACAAGATAAAGATATACAAGTATGTGGCGTGGCAAGTGACGGCAATATGGCATATTCTTTGTGTGAAGGCAAAAAGCCTGATCTTGTTCTCATGGATATGCAAATGCCTTGCTGTGATGGTGGAAACGCAACATTGAAAATAAAACGTGATTTTCCTGAGATTAAGGTACTCGTTTTAACAACATTTGATGACAAGGCAACTGTGAATAAAGCTCTGTCAAGCGGTGCGGATGGATATGTACTTAAAGGTGTGGATGAAAGCAAGCTTTCAAGCGCAATTAAAAGCACGCTTATGGATATAAATGTGTTTGGTAAAACAGTATTTGAAAATGTGAGGAGTAAATTTGCAAATGGTGCTGTTAATGAACCGATTAATTTGACTAAAAGAGAAAAAGAGCTTTTAGTTAATGTAGCTGAGGGTTTAAGTAATAGAGAAATTTCAGAAAAAATGTTTTTATCAGAAGGCACGGTAAGAAATAATATTTCTGCATTGCTTCTTAAATTAAAACTAAGAGACAGAACTCAGCTTGCAGTTTATGCAGTGAAAAATGATTATATATAGTTTAATAT
>DXYG01000072.1 GCA_019415925.1 Clostridiales bacterium | reverse complement strand
GTAATAAAATAGTAAAATATAAAATTGTGGATATATAAATAATTTTAAAAACTGCTCCGAAAGGATAGTATTTTATGAGTTCTTTAAAAGATGAAATCAGTAAACGCAGAACCTTTGCGATTATTTCGCACCCTGACGCAGGTAAAACTACGCTCACCGAAAAATTACTCCTCTACGGTGGAGCAATCAATCTTGCCGGCTCGGTAAAGGGCAAGAGGACAGCAAAACACGCAGTTTCCGACTGGATGGAAATTGAAAAACAGCGTGGTATTTCCGTTACTTCGTCGGTTTTGCAGTTCAAGTACAACGGTTACTGCATAAATATTCTTGATACACCCGGACACGAAGATTTCTCGGAGGATACCTACAGAACGCTTATGGCCGCCGATTCCGCTGTAATGGTAATTGACGGCTCAAAGGGTGTTGAAAAGCAGACAATCAAGCTTTTCAAGGTCTGCGTAATGCGCAACATTCCGATTATTACCTTTATCAATAAAATGGACAGGGACGCAAAAAATCCCTTTGATTTGCTTGAGGATATTGAAAACGTGCTCGGAATCAACACCTATCCTATAAACTGGCCTATCGGTTCAGGTAAGGAATTCAAGGGTGTATATGACAGAAATTCCAGAAAAATTCTCTCATTTACAGCCAACAACGGTCAGAAAGAGGTTGAAAAGGAAGAGCTTACTCTTGACGACCCGTCGCTTGAGGACACAATCGGCTTTTATCACAAGCAGGATTTGTTTGACGATATTGAGCTTCTTGACGGTGCAGGTGATGAATTTGACCTTGACGCCGTAAGAAACGGTCAGCTTACTCCCGTATTCTTCGGTTCAGCTCTTACAAACTTCGGTGTAGAGCCGTTCCTTGAACAGTTTTTAAAGCTTACAACTTCACCGCTGCCCAGAGAAACCGTCAGCGAAGAGGTTGACCCGATGTCAGAGGATTTTTCCGCATTTGTATTCAAAATTCAGGCTAATATGAACAAGGCACATCGTGACAGAATTGCATTTATGCGAATCTGCAGCGGTAAATTTGAAAAGAATATGGAAGTATTCCACGTTCAGGGCAACAAGAAAATGCGACTATCTCAGCCACAACAGATAATGGCTCAGGAGAGAGAAATTGTAGACGAAGCATATGCTGGCGACATTATCGGTGTATTTGACCCCGGTATTTTCTCAATAGGCGACACAATCTGCTCGGCAAATCACAAGGTGCAGTTCAAGGGGATTCCTACCTTTGCTCCCGAGCATTTTGCACTTGTACGTCAGAAGGACACAATGAAGCGCAAGCAGTTTATAAAGGGAACAAGCCAGATTGCACAGGAGGGTGCAATTCAGATTTTTCAGGAGCTTGACGCAGGTATGGAGGAAGTAATAGTCGGCGTTGTCGGCGTTCTCCAGTTTGACGTTCTGAAATACCGCCTTGAAAACGAGTACAACGTTGATATTGTTATGGAGTCGCTTCCTTATGAATATATCAGATGGATTGTAAATGACGACGTTGACCCCAAAGCGCTTGACCTTGCATCGGATACAAAGCGTATTCAGGATTTAAAGGGCAATCATTTGTTGCTCTTTACAAGCTACTGGAGCATTGACTGGGCGCTTGAACACAATAAAGGTCTTGAATTAAGAGAATTCGGAACAAACTAATAAAAACAAACTAATTAATAATTTTGGAGGATATATGCTGTACGATAAGCTCAAAAGTTACAAAGAATGCGGCATATATCCTTTTCATATGCCCGGACATAAAAGAACAGATATTACAAATGACGGTTTGCTGCCGTACAGTATGGATTTAACCGAGATTGACGGGTTTGATAATCTTCATAATGCCTGCGGATGCATAAAAGAAATTGAAAAAAAGGCAGAAAAGCTTTATTGCGTTAATCGTGCTTTTTTGCTTGTAAACGGCGCAACGGGAGGAATACTATCTTCAATCCGTGCAATGACAAACTACGGTGATAAAATTATCGTTTCCCGAAACTGTCATAAGTCCGTTTACAATTCAATTGAGCTTTGCGGGCTTAATCCCGAATACATTTTGCCGGAGCATGATGAAAATTACGGCGTTTTTACGTCTGTTTCACCTCAAAATCTCAAAACGCTTTTAGATAAAAATCCAGATACGAAGCTTGTTATTATAACCTCACCAACATATGAGGGTGTTGTATCTGATATTAAGACAATTGCAGATATTTGTCATAAATATGGTGCAATGCTTTTTGTTGATGAAGCGCACGGAGCACATTTTCCGTTCTCGGATAAATTCCCGAGTGAAGCCGTAAAGTGCGGAGCAGACGTAGCAGTTGTCAGTCTGCATAAAACATTGCCGTCACTTACTCAGACAGCCTTATTACTTACAGATAATTCTGAATTATTGGAAAAATTGCAGGAAAATCTCTCGATTTTTGAAACAAGCAGTCCGTCATATATACTTATGAGTGCAATTGAAAAATGCCTTGGCTTTATTTCTGACAATAAATCTGATTTTGAAGCCTATACAAATAGACTTTCAGATTTATATAATGATACAAAGTTACTTAATAAACTTTCAATTCTGTATAATGATAAGTCATTCCTTGAAAACTGCTTTGATTATGACTTTGGCAAAATAGTGATTTCAACGGCTGAAACAAATATCAGCGGTGCTGAGCTTGCAAAAATTTTAAGAGAAAAATATAAAATTGAAACAGAAATGGCATACACCGATTATGTAATTGCAATGACTTCCGTATGTGATACAGACGATGGTTTTGGCAGATTGAAAAACGCTCTGTTTGAAATTGATAATTCATTAAATAAAAAAGAAATAAATTGTGACGATTATAATTTCTCAGAAGTCCCTGAACGCAGTTTTAATTCGTGTCGGAAAAATAATTATAAACCTGAAAAAAAAATATTTAAAAATGCACAGGGGAGAGTATCGCTTGAATATATCTGGGCTTATCCGCCGGGAATACCGCTTATTGTTCCCGGAGAGGTTATAACAGACGAATTAATTAATCAGATTAATATTCTTATTGAGAATAATATTCAAATCAACTCAACAAAAAATTCTATGCCCGATTACATATATGCCGCTGAAAATGATTGACAAATATTAAAGACTGTGGTAAGATTTATTTATAAATTCTTACAAGGAGAATGATTACAATGAAAAGAATTAAAACTATTGAAACTCGTGACCTTAAAAAGAGCGTTAAGACAGGCGGCTGCGGCGAGTGCCAGACTTCTTGTCAGTCAGCTTGCAAAACTTCATGCGGCGTTGCTAACCAGCAGTGCGAGAAGTGCTTAAGCGAGAAATAATTTTTAATTTACTAAATTAAGGATTCAACAGCCGTTTTACCTTGAGGTTTAACGGCTTTCCTTTTGTCAAAACGGAGATAATATGATACATCAGTATAAACTTAACGGATACAATATAGTTCTTGACGTTTTCAGCGGCAGTGTTCATAGCGTGGACGAGCTTGCTTACGACGTTATAGAAATGTTTGAAAATAACAGCAGAGATGATATAGTCAGCACAATGCTAAAAAAATACGCTGACAATCCCGAAATCACCGAACAGGAAGTTAATGACTGCATAGACGACGTTGAGGAACTCAAGGAGCAGGGAAAGCTCTTTACCGAGGATAAATATGAAAATCTTGCATTTGATTTCAAGGCAAGAAATACAGTTATAAAGGCGCTTTGTCTGCACATAGCGCATACCTGTAACCTCAACTGTGAATACTGCTTTGCAAGTCAGGGAAAATATCACGGCGACAGAGCGCTTATGAGCTTTGAAGCAGGCAAGAGAGCAATTGACTTTCTTGTTGAAAATTCAGGGAACAGAGTCAACCTCGAGGTTGACTTCTTCGGCGGAGAGCCTTTGATGAACTTCGACGTTGTAAAGCAGATTGTTGCATATGCAAGGAGCATTGAAAAGGAAAAGAATAAGAACTTTCGCTTTACTCTTACAACAAACGGAATGTTAGTTAACGATGACGTAATAGATTTTGCCAACAAAGAATGTCACAATGTTGTCTTAAGCCTTGACGGTAGAAAAGAAATCCACGATAATCTGCGTAAAACTGTCAATGGGAAGGGCAGCTATGATATAATCGTTCCTAAATTTCAGGAATTTGTTAAAAAGAGAGGCAACAAGGGCTACTACGTTCGTGGCACATTCACTCATAATAACACCGACTTCACAAATGATATTTTCCATATGGCTGACCTCGGCTTTACCGAGCTTTCAATGGAGCCTGTTGTCTGCGCACCTGATGACCCTTATGCACTTACGTATGATGATTTGCCTGTGCTTTTTGAGCAGTACGAAATTCTCGCAAAGGATATGTTAAGACGTGAAAAAGAGGGTAAACCGATTACTTTTTATCACTATATGATTGATTTAACAGGCGGACCTTGCATTTATAAGCGCATTTCCGGCTGCGGCTCAGGTACGGAATATATGGCTGTTACCCCTTGGGGAGAGCTTTTCCCGTGTCACCAGTTTGTAGGCGACCCGAAGTACAGCCTTGGCAATATCTACGACGGAGTTACAAATACTGAAATTCAGAATGAATTTAAGCTCTGCAACGCATACGCAAGAGAGGATTGCAAAAATTGCTGGGCTAAGCTTTATTGCAGCGGCGGCTGTGCGGCTAACGCATATCACGCCACAGGTTCAATCAGCGGAATCTATAAATACGGCTGTGAGCTGTTTAAAAAGCGAATGGAATGTGCAATTATGATGAAGGTTGCACAAGCTGAGGAATAATGGAAAAAGGCAGGCTTTACCACCTGCCTTTTTTAAATGAAAATTCGCATAATATTTGCTGTAATTAAGCATAGTATTATTCCCATTGCAGTAGGGAGCAATGCTGAAACGAGAGTCCACCTAAGACTTCCCGTTTCTTTTTTTATTGTCAGACAAGTTGTTGAACAGGGAAAATGCATTACGCACATAATCATTGTGCAGACAGCCGTTATTACAGTCCAACCGTTTGCCGAAAACAATTCAAGAAGCTGTTCGTAGCTTGTGTAGTCAACCAAAGTGCCGCTTGCCATATACGACATAATTATTATCGGGATAACGGTTTCGTTTGCGGGAAAACCGAGAATGAACGCCATAACTATTACACCGTCAAGACCGATTAACTGACCGAATGGGTCAAAAAAGTCTGTGCAATACGAAAGTATTGATGCATCTCCAATGTAAATATTTGCTGTAAGCCATATAATTGCACCTGCCGGAGCGGCTACAATGACAGCTCTGCCAAGCACAAAAAGCGTTCGGTCAAACATTGAACGCACAATTGTCTTTAAAATCTGCGGTTTACGGTAGGGAGGAAGCTCCAATGCAAATCCTGACGGTTCACCTTTTGCTATAGTGAGCGATAAGAACTTCGAAACCAGTAGTGTAAACAGAACGCAAAGCACGATGATTCCAAGCAAAATTGCCGCAACCTCAATTGAAGAAAGAACGCCAAAGGCGCTTCCTGCAAAAAACATCATAATAATTGCAATGAGCGTCGGAAATCTTCCGTTGCACGGCATAAAATTGTTTGTCAGAATAGCAATAAGCCTCTCCTGCGTAGATTCAATAATTCTGCAACCCGTAACACCGCAGGCATTACAGCCTATTCCCATAGCCATAGTCAGACTTTGCTTGCCGTGTGCGCCGCATTTTGCAAAGAATTTGTCAAGGTTAAACGCAATTCTCGGCAGATAACCCGAGTCCTCAATAATAGAAAAAAGAGGGAAGAAGATAGCCATAGGCGGCAACATAACAGAAACAACCCATGTCAAAGTAGTATACACACCGTCGATAAGTATACCGGTAAAAAAATCTGGCACTGATAGCAAGTTAAATAAATTGTACAACTCACCTTTTAAAAAGTCAAAAAGCTGACTCAGCCATTCACTCGGGTAGTTTGCACCTACTGCCGTTATCCAGAACAGCACGCCGAAAAGCAGTAACATAAGCGGTATTCCGACAGCCTTTGAGGTCAGAATTCTATCTGCCTTTCTGCTTCTTTCGTTCATCGTTTTACTGCTGTAAAATACGCTCTGCTTACAGATTTGCTTTGACTTTTCAGCAAGTATTTCTGAATTTTGCTTATGCTTTTCTGTATTAATAACATCAATTCCGTTGAAATTTCTCTCTACTCTGAAGCATTTCCTTGTACCTGTACATATATCATAAATTGTGTCTTTAAGCTCTTTTATGCCGCCTTTTCTTGTTGCACAGGTGCAGATAACAGGCACTCCCAGATTTAGTGACAGCTCATCAATGTCAATTATTATTCCGTTTTTCTCTGCTTCATCACAAAGATTAAGGCAAAGAACAGCGTTTTTCTGAAGTGAGAGCACCTGAAGAGCAAAAGACAGATTTCTTTCAATAACCGTTGCGTCGGTAACTATTACCACACAATCGGATTTTTCATTTGCAAGAAATTCCCTCGTAACTGTTTCCTCTTCGGAAAAATTAATCATAGAATATGTTCCGGGCAAGTCGGTAAGCAAAAAAGCTTTGTCCTTGATTTTTGCCGTACCGGACGAACATTCAACAGTCTTACCCGTCCAGTTTCCTGTGTGCTGATTAAGTCCTGTAAGAGCATTGAAAATCGTACTTTTACCGACATTCGGATTTCCAGCCAATGCAACTTTAAAATCTGTTTTTATTTCGGATTTGTTGCTTTTTTCAATGACAGATGAATTTCGTGCAAACAAATAAAAACCTCCTGTCTATTT
The DNA here is from genome assembly GCA_019415925.1 of Clostridiales bacterium. Taxonomy (GTDB): domain Bacteria; phylum Bacillota; class Clostridia; order Oscillospirales; family Acutalibacteraceae; genus Ruminococcoides. Next base: position 7,077 of record DXYG01000072.1, on the reverse strand, counting down.
TATAGGAGTTACTGTGATATATTTACTGTCTTTATTTCTCAAAGCTATGACTGCATTTTTTACAAGATAAGCTGTAGGATCACCAAACGGACTCCTGTAAAGCGGCTTTATAACGGTATCTTTAAGTATACCCATATCGTAAATTCTGTTTATAAGGCAATCCTTACATTCTATTGAATAAATCACTGCACTTTGTTCCAAGGGCAGATTATCAAGCGTGTATTTATCTTTCATCATTCTTCACTCATTTCAACTTTTGTAATATACTATTCCGAGTTTATTTTTATGTTAATTGTTTTACTTTACCAAGACGAAAATATGGTGTATAATTAGTGTAATAAATTGTAAGACATCCCGTATATTTATTAAATAGGGGTGTTGTTATGAAATTAAAAAAGTTTATCTTTCCCTGTATCTGCTTTGTTTTGATGACTGCATTTGTCTTTTTAATGATTTCTGCGGCTTTGAATATAAAGGTTTCGGTTTCTTCAGAGAGCGTAAAATCTATCCCTAATATCGTAATAGACGCCGGTCACGGAGGCGAGGACGGCGGAGCAGTCAGCGACAGCGGAGTGCTTGAAAAGGACATCAATCTTTCAATCGCAAACGATACCTCTGCTCTGTTTTATCTTTTTGGGTTTGACGTTACACAGACAAGGACAACCGACATTGCTCTTGACAACGGAGAAGATACAATACGCAAGCGCAAGGTTTCTGATATGAAGCAAAGGCTTGAAATATTTAATTCTTCAGAAGAAAATACAATTATCAGTGTTCATCAGAATAAATTTTCCGAGAGCAAGTATCACGGAACGCAGATTTTTTATTCACCCAATAATTCAAAAAGCAAACAGCTTGCAGACAGCATTAAATTCTCCGTTAAGGGACTTTTACAGCCTGATAATGAACGTGAATGTAAAAAAGCTGACAGCGGAATTTATCTTTTAAAAAACACAAACAATCCTGCCGTTATCGTAGAGTGCGGCTTTATTTCAAACGAAGAGGAGTGCAATAATCTGCTCAACTCAGAATATCAGAAGCAGATGGCTTTTTCAATAACAGCAGGATTTTTAAGTTACTACAATACAGACTGACAGGAAGTGTAAAAATGGCTTCAAAAATTAAAAGCGTTTATATTTGCTCGGAGTGCGGCTACGAATCGCCTAAATGGTACGGAAAATGCCCGTCCTGCGGTGAATGGAACACAATGAATGAAGAAATTAAGGATACCTCGAAAAACGTATCTGTTTCAAAAACACGCTCAATTTCATCATATACAAAGCCGTATTCAATAAACGAGATTTCAACCGAGGATGAACACCGCTATGATACCGGAAGTAAAGAGCTAAACCGAGTGCTCGGTGGCGGAATTGTCAAGGGAAGTCTGATTCTTCTCGGAGGCGACCCCGGAATCGGCAAATCAACTGTATTGATGCAGATTTGTCAATATATGGGAGATACTCTTAAAATTCTCTACGTTTCGGGTGAGGAATCAAAGCGCCAGTTAAAGCTGCGTGCAATTCGGCTTGGTGTAAATTCACCGAATCTCTTTGTAATGACCGAAACTGACGTTGAAATAGTATGCGAACAGATAAAAACCGTAAAGCCCGATCTTGTTATGATTGACTCAATCCAGACTATGAATTTGTCTGAGCTGAGTTCTTCAACAGGCAGTGTTACTCAGGTGAGAGAATGTACAAATATGCTTATGCGTACTGCAAAAGGCTGTGACATTCCTATGTTCATTGTCGGTCACGTAAACAAAGAAGGCTCAATTGCAGGTCCGAAGGTGCTTGAACATATTGTAGATACCGTATTGCACTTTGAGGGTGACAAGCAGATGAGCTGCAGGATTTTACGAGCAGTAAAAAACCGTTACGGCTCAACAAATGAAATCGGCGTTTTTGAAATGACGGACAAGGGCTTGCAAGAGGTTGAAAATCCGTCTGTAATGCTTCTTTCAGGCAGACCGAAGAATGTTTCGGGAACCTGCGTAACCTGCACGATTGAAGGCTCAAGACCTATTCTGGCAGAAACTCAGGGACTTGCAACGCAAAGCGGCTACGGAAATCCACGCAGAATGTCAACAGGCTTTGACTATAACAGGCTTTCACTTTTACTTGCAGTGCTTGAAAAGCGTGCAGGATATTACTTTTCTAATTGTGATACGTACATTAATATTGTAGGAGGACTTCGTGTTGACGAGCCAGCAATAGATTTGTCAATTGCAATGGCACTTATCAGCAGTCTTAAAGACACTCCGATTGATGAAAAGGCTGTTGTGTTCGGAGAAATAGGACTTGCAGGTGAAATCAGAGCCGTTTCGCAGGCACAAATGAGAATCAACGAGGCGGTAAGGCTCGGATTCAATAAGATTATTATGCCTTATCACAACTTAAAAGGCGTACATTGTGACGATGCAGAGCTTATAGGCGTAAAAAATATCAGACAGGCTTTTGAGGCTATAAGCTGATGAGTACTTTTGTTATGTCAGACAAGTACCGGTGCTTTGTAAAAGAAATTGAAAATCTCGGTCATACTGTAATATCAAGTGATACGGTAAAGGTTTTTCCTATTCCTGAACAAAAACACGCAGATATGCAGATTTTACCGATAAATAATGATATATTCATTCTCAATGAATGTACTGCGCTTGTCAAAAAATTATCAAATGAAAGACTTCTTTTTTGTAATAAAAAAGCAGGGAAGAAGTACCCTGAAAATATTTTATTGAATTTTCTTTTTCTTAATAACACCTTGTACGGAAAGCTTTCTGCAATTGACAAGAATCTTCTTGATTATTGCAAGGAAAATAGCATTAGAACGGTCAATATAAATCAGGGTTATGCACGTTGTTCAACGCTTGTTATTAATAACAATACGGTAATAACTTCCGATTTATCAATCGAGAAAGCGTTGAAAAATGATGGGGTAGAGGTACTGCTGATTTCATCGGGAAATATTGTGCTTGACGGCTATAATTATGGTTTTATAGGCGGTGCCGGCGGTAAAATTGATGAAAACACAGTAGCTTTTTTCGGCAATATTCAAAATCATCCCGACTATATATTAATTGAAGAATTTTGCAAAAAACATAATGTGACAATCAAAGTCATTTGTAAAGATATGCCCCTGACCGACATAGGGGGAATAGTTGAAATTGCAAACTAAAAACGGCACGTTGATAAAATACCTTCGTGCCGTTTTTTAAATTATTCAGATTTCTTTTTCTTAACTTTTGACAGAGGATTTGAGTCAGCCGCATTTTTCATCTGCTCCGAGCTTAAGTGAGTGTATATTTCGGTTGTTCCGAGGTTTTCGTGGCCGAGAACCTCTTTTAAAACTCTCACGTCAACTCCGCCGTGCTGATACATAAGAGTTGCCGCCGTATGACGGAGTTTGTGACAGGAATAGCCTTGTGCGTCAAGTCCGATTTTTGCAAGATATTTGTACACCATAGCCTGAATAGTCTTAACAGACATTCTGCGATTGTTTCGGCTTATAAACAAAGCCTTTTTATCCTTTACACCATCAACAGGACGAATCTTCATATAGTCGTTTATAGCGTCAATACACGCAGAATTGAGATATACAACACGCTCCTTGTTGCCTTTTCCGACAACTCTCATTGTGTTATCACTGCGAATGTCGGTGTAGTTAAGTCCCGCCATTTCTGAAACACGCAGTCCGCAGTTAAGAAACAGAGTAATTATTGCATAGTCACGCTCTTTATATTTGCCTTCAACAGCGTTGAGAAGTTCAATGCTTTGTTCAAGAGTAAGGTACTTTGGCAATGCTTTTTTACGCTTAGGCACTTCAAGCTGGGCAATAGGGTTACTTGAAATTAAATGCTTTTTTGAAAAAAGAAAATCAAAAAATCCTTTCAGGCTCGAGCATTTTCTTGCTCTTGCTGCACTCTGATTATTACGTTCATGGTAGAGGTAGTCCATATATTCATATGCGTCATTCAGCGTAACGGTTTTAATCAAATCAAGGTTCACATCATCAATTATTATATTTTCAAATTCCGTATCATCAGATACAAGTTTTCGGGATTTTTTCAGGTATCTGAAAAATGTACGCAAATCTATGTAGTATTCGTCTACGGTTTTTTTCGATTTTAGTTTTATAGTTTCAAGATAAAACAAATATTCCTTAACAATTTGCGGAGCTTCATCACGAAAAGATACAGCCATATAATCACCGTCTTTAAAATTTCTGAATAAATGAATTCAAAAAATTTATAATATTTTGATTTATTTTAATTATATCATAAAAAGGAGGTGGGTTAATTCTATTACAGAATATTATACAAAATGAATATTTTGTATAATTCGGGGAAGGGCAAATCTAAAATTACTTATTATAATGAGTTAATTTTTACAGACACACAAGAAAATCAGCAGTATTTGTTATAATCTTCGTTATGCGGTATCGGACGTGTAAGTCCAAGCACATTTGGCCATAAACCTGTATCATCAATGATAAATCCCATAATAATTCCCATATGTGTGTGCAGATGTCTGTACTGCGCAAGAATCAAAGTGAATTTTGTGTATTCACAATTTTTAGGATAATCTAATAGTTCTTCATCATTGAGTTTTGTAATATAGTCTGTAATTTTAATTTCAATCTCTTTGAAATAATTTTCTATATCGTTACGTGACAGAGTTTTATCAGTAATTATATCAAGATTATTCAGATTTTCGGAATGAATACTCGGCTCACAGTAATGCTTGTCACGTGGATTGATAAACCATAAATCAAGTGAATGTAACATATGATAAATATGCTTCCATAGCGGCATATCGCAATATTCTTTATTCCATAAGCTGTCAGGCACACAGTCAATTACATTTTTTACTTCCCAGAGTGCTCTTTTAGTCTGGTCTTCAATGATTTCCTTCAGCTTATTCTGCTTCATTTTTACCTATCCTCTATTTGTTAAATATTTAACAATCTTAAATCAATTTTATTTTACTGCAATACTCGTCAGAAAACGTGTTTTTATAAATACTGTAATACTCTTCATAAGTTACTTCATAATCATAAGTCAGAACTTCCATCTCAACACCAATAAGATTAACTTTAAACGGCATTACAGACATTCCGTTTCTGATATAAAAAGCTTTCCTGCGTTTTCGTTCTTGTGAATTATCACATTCAATTTCAGTGTTTTCAATTTCAAGTATAAAACGCTTATTTTTATATCTTTCAAAAAGCAATTTCAATGCAGTCGACCCTACGTTTTTTCCCCTGCTTTCGGGAGCTATTGCAAAATAATCAAGCAAAACCATATCGTCGTTTAAAATCATTATTGCAAAACCAAAAAAATCTCTATTATCACTCTCAATACTAATAATTTCCATTAAACCGTTGTTGCACTTTTCTAATATTAAGTCAAAAGGCTTTCTCTCAATTGCCGGAAAAGCAGTTAGATATAGCTCTTCTATTTTATCAAGGTTATATTTGTAATCTGGATTGAGCTTCATAATAATTCATCCTTAACTTTTTATAACAACATTATAGCAGAAAATCAATTAAAATCAACAAAAAACAGCAGACCGCAATATAAAACGGTCTGCTGTTTGCAGTAATATAAGAAAATGTTTTAAATTAGCAAACACCCTGAGCAATCATAGCATCTGCAACCTTTTCAAAACCTGCGATGTTAGCGCCTACAACGTAGTTGCCTTCATAGCCGTACTTCTTAGCAGCAGCAGCGATATTGTTATAGATATTAACCATAATGTCCTTAAGCTTAGCGTCAACCTCTTCGAATGTCCATGAAAGTCTCATTGAGTTCTGGCTCATTTCGAGAGCTGATGTTGCAACGCCGCCTGCATTAGCAGCCTTACCGGGAGCAAAGAGAAGTCCTGCTTCCTGAATAAGCTTTGTAGCCTCGAGAGTTGTAGGCATATTAGCGCCCTCTGCAACAGCATAGCAGCCGTTTGCGATAAGTCTCTTAGCGTCTTCCTCGTTAAGCTCGTTCTGTGTTGCGCAAGGTAAAGCAACGTCGCACTTAACTGACCAGTCAAACTTGCCCTCGTGATATTCAGCGTTAGGACGATAGTTCTTGTACTCTGTAAGGCGCTGTCTCTTAACTTCCTTGATTTCCTTGATAGCGTCAAGGTCAATACCCTCAGCGTCATAAATCCAGCCAGTTGAATCAGACATTGTTACAACCTTTGCTCCGAGCTGTGTAGCCTTCTGTGTAGCGTAAATAGCAACGTTACCTGCACCTGATACACAAACTGTAGCACCGCTTAAATCTTTGCCGTTATCCTTAAGCATAGCTTCTGTAAGATAAAGGAGGCCGTAGCCTGTAGCTTCTGTTCTTGCAAGTGAGCCGCCCCAGTTAAGACCCTTACCTGTGAGAACGCCTTCATATACGTTCTTGATTCTCTTGTACTGACCGAACATATAACCGATTTCACGAGCACCTGTACCGATGTCACCTGCGGGAACGTCAGTATCAGCACCGATGTGCTTGCAAAGCTCTGTCATAAAGCTCTGGCAGAATGACATAACTTCGTTATCGCTCTTGCCTTTGGGGTCAAAGTCAGAGCCGCCCTTACCGCCGCCGATAGGAAGTCCTGTAAGAGAATTCTTGAAAATCTGTTCAAAGCCAAGGAACTTGATTACGCCGAGATTAACAGAGGGATGTAATCTCAAGCCGCCCTTGTACGGACCGATTGCGCTGTTGAACTGTACTCTGAAACCACGGTTAACCTGAACCTTGCCGTTGTCGTCAACCCAGGGTACTCTGAACATTACTACTCTTTCGGGCTCTGTGATTCTTTCAAGAATTCCTGCTTCTTCGTACTTGGGGTTCTGCTCAAATACGGGTTCAAGAGAAGTAAGAACCTCGGTTGCTGCCTGAATAAATTCGGGCTCATTTGCATTTTTTGCTTTCAGCTTTTCAAGCTGCTCACTTACATACGACATTGTATGTTCCTCCTTAAATTTAAATTCACAAAAAATCCTTTGTCTTTTGGCATAATGTATTAAATACATATGCATTTCTGACTTTCTTATAATACTATATCTGTCTCTTATACACATCTCCGAGCCCAC
>DXYG01000071.1 GCA_019415925.1 Clostridiales bacterium | reverse complement strand
TGACCGAAATTTTAAATTTTTTTGCGAGTCAACTTACCGCTAAATTATAGTTTAATATGCCGCAAGCAGAGGTGAAACACCCTGCGGTGTGTTCTTCTCGCTTTCGTCCATAAAGCCGATTGCTCTTCCGCACCCCATAATTACGCAGTCAGCACTGCTTTTGTGCACCCTTACACGCAGTTTTGTAGCTTCGCTTACAAGCTGTGCAAAGCCGCCGAGCTTTGCAAGACCGCCCGAAAGAATAATACCGTCTGTGTAAATATCGCCCGTAAGCTCAGGCGGAGTTTTTTCAAGCACATCTCTTATTGCGTTTACAATTTCAAGTGCAATTTCCTCAATAGCTTCCTTGATTTCCTCTGAGCGAACCTCAACAAATTTCGGCATACCGCTTACGGCGTCCCTACCCTTTACTTTGAATGTCTTTTGCTCGGCAGGCACTTTTACGCAGCCTATTGCTTTTTTACAGCTTTCAGCCATATTTGTGCCGATAATGAGATTGTATTTTTTTCTGATGTATTTTACGATTTCCTCGTCCATTGCACTGCCTGCGTGCTTGACCGTTTTTGAAACGGAAATTCCGCCGAGTGACAAAACGGCAATATCAGCCGTGCCGCTTCCAATGTCGGCTATCAGAACGCCGTGAGGACTTGTTATGTCGATTCCGCAGCCGAGTGCGGCGGCTTTGGGACTTTCAATAAGGTAAACTTTCCTTACGCCGAATGAGCTTACTGCATTTACGACAGCTCGCTTTTCAACCTCGGTAACGTCGCAGGGAACAGCGGTAATTACTCTCGGCATAACTACCTTGACCGAGCAGACCTCTTTCAGCAGAATTGAAACCATATCTTCAACAAGCTCCGAGCGTGCGATTACCCCGCCGTCAAGAGGATGAACAGCCTTGATTCCTACGGGGGTTTTGCCAATCATCGCATATGCCTCGTCGCCGACTGCGTAAATTTCGTCTGTATCAATGTCATAGGTGATAACGCTTGCCTCGTCAAGTACCTTGCCTTTATTTTCAATAAAAACCCTTGTTCTGTCAGAACCGAGGTCGATTGCTATATCCATAAAATCACTCCGTATTTTTCTTCAATAAGCATTATATAATAGTTTTATATGTATTTCAAGAGCCGTCAGCTCATAATCACCGAACATAAAACGGCACAATCTACCGATTTACAGCCTTTTTTAATAAGTATTTTTGCACATTCGCCGAGTGTGTGTCCCGTTGTGATTATGTCGTCGATAATAAGAATATTTTTATCGCAGACAAGCTCCTTGTCGATTATACGATAAACCCCCTTGACATTCTTGGCTCTTTCACTCGCCTTTATGCTGTGCTGTTCACGGTTTTCCCTGAACTTTTCAAGCGTGTCAAAATACGGTATGTTCATAATTTTTGCACATTCCCTTGCAAGCAGCTCCGCCTGATTGTAGCCCCTTTGAATAAGGCGTTTTTTGTGCATCGGTACGCAGGTTATTAAATCAAAATTAACGCCCTGATAGCTTTCAAGAATACTCTGCACCATTGGAAAAGCAAGCTGTTTTGCATAGCCGCCTTTGTTGCCGAATTTGAATTTCTTAACTGCCATTTTGAAAATTCCGTCATAGGGAAAAGGAGAGGTGCATTTGTATCCTCCGACAGCGTATTTGATAATCGCAGGTGAGGGAAACTGCTTTTTACAGCACTCGCAGGCATATTCCGTTTTGTGAATTATTGTTTCGCAGTACGGACACCTTACTGGAAATAAAATGTCCTTTACGCTGTTTTTCAGTTTATCAATAAAGTCCGTCATCACGCAGTAAAAATTCCTTTAATCCGCTGTAACGCTTTGTACGGCGGTTGTTGTTTACCATATATTCAACGGTGTAGGGGTTGCCGACGAGTATGAGCGTTTTCTTTGCCCTTGTAACGGCAGTGTAGAGCAGATTTCTGTAATAAAGCTGTGGAGGTCCCTGAAACATTGGGATAATTACAGCGTCAAATTCATTTCCCTGACTTTTGTGCACCGTAACGGCATATGCAAAATCGAGGTCGGACGCACTTTCATATGTATATGCGGCGGTCTTGTCATAAAAACTGATTTTTATGATTTTTACCTTTTTGTCAATCTTTTCTATTATGCCGATATCGCCGTTGAAAATTCCCTCGCCTGTTTCGCCGTTATCCTTGAACCAGCGAATATCGTAGTTGTTCTTAATCTGCATAACCTTGTCGCCTGTGCGGAAGGTCTTTGAGCCGATTGTGACCTCCTGTTTGTCGTCACTCTTTGGATTCAGGGCGTTCTGGAGTTTAAAATTAAGCTCTGCCGTTCCTAACTCGCCTTTCTTTGAGGGAGAGAGCACCTGAATGTTGTCAAAAGCAGAGTAGCCGTAGGCTTTTGGAAGCCTGTTCGTGCACAAATCAATGATTACGTTTGTGACATCTGTTTTATTGTTCCTTTGAAGAAAAAAGAAGTCTTTGTCGGTCCGGCTCAGAACAGGCATTTCACCGTTGACAATCTTGTGGGCGTTGGTGACAATAAGGCTCTGCTGTGCCTGTCTGAAAATTTCGTTGAGCCTTACAACCGGGATAATTCCGCTTTCAATAAGGTCACCGAGAACATTTCCCGGACCGACAGACGGAAGCTGGTCGGAGTCGCCTACAAGCACAAGCCTGCAACCTATAGGGAGTGCACGCATTACGCTTTCAAAAATAAAGGTATCAACCATTGAAACCTCGTCAACAATCAGTGCGTCACACTTTAGCTGATTGCGCTCGTTTTTGTTGAAAACGGGGTTGTCGTGCTTGTCCCAGCTCACTTCAAGCAGACGGTGCAGAGTTTTTGCCTCGTCACCCGTAAGCTCGCTCATTCGCTGTGCCGCACGTCCCGTAGGAGCGGAAAGCAAAACCTTTTTGCCCTTGTTTTTGAGTATCTTTATTATCGCATTGAGTGTTGTTGTTTTGCCTGTTCCGGGGCCTCCCGTAAGCACAAGCATACCCTCTGTCAGTGCGGAATTTATCGCCTGTTTCTGCAAATCTGCATAGGTGATACCGTCGCTTTTTTCGCAGCTTTCAATTTCCCTGTCAATGTCCTTGATTTTTTCGGCAGGAAATTTCAGAAGCATTTTTATTCTTGAAGAAACGTACATTTCGCTTAAATGCAATTGAGGGGTAAACACAAATTCGGTTTCTTCAAAGTTTTCGCCGATTAGCGAGCGGTCAAACAGCATTTCTTCCATACGCTCTTTGATTGTGTCAATGCCGACGTTTAAAAAGTCGGCTGAGATAGCAATCAGCTTTTCTTTGGGCAGGCAGGTGTGACCGTTGCGCTCGTTGTGGCGCAGGATATATGTAATTCCCGCACGAAGTCTTACTCCGCTTTCGGGCTCAAGCTTCTCTTTTTTTGCTATGAAATCTGCGCTTTCAAACGAAACTCCGAAATCGCCCTGACAAAGAATATACGGATTTTCCCTTATTCTATCAACGCATCCTGCGCCTAAAGCGTTGTAGATTTTTACAGCCGAGGTGTTTGAAATCCCGTACTCGCCGAGGTAGAGCATAAGCGTTCTTACGCCCGTATTTGTCTTTAGCTGATTTGAAAAATCGAGCGCCTTGCTTTTTGAAATTCCCTTGATTAATGCAACTCTTTCGGGCTGAGTTTCCATAACGTCAAGGGTAGCCTCACCGAATTCGGAAACAAGCCTTTGCGCAGTTGACGCACCAATGCCCTTGATTGCACCCGAGGAAAGATAACGCAGAATGTCGGCGCTTTCGGTAGGACGGCAGATTTCGCATATCTGAGCGGAAAACTGCTTGCCGTAGTTGCGGTGATTGGTGTAAACTCCCGTCAGCTTTACGGTGTCGCCTACGTTTGCCTGCGGCATAATTCCGACAGCAGTTATGTAATCGTCACCGTCGGAAATTTCAATTACGGTGTAGCCGTTTTCTTCATTTCTGTAAACAATATTTTCAACAACTCCTTCGAGCTGTAGCAGATTTTCGTTATCCATAAAAATCTTCCTTAAAATAAAAAATTCTATATTAAAACTTACAGTTGATAATTAAAGCAAAATCCTATATAATAAAAGGAGATAAATAAAGCAAAGGCTTTGGAGGTTATAGCAATGGAATTTGTTGCAAACGAGGGTAAGAACGTAGAAATTACCGTAAACGGCACTACATATATGCGCCACGCCATAAAAACGCATTTTGTAAAGCAGGGCGAGGATTATATTGAAATTTTTAAAAAGTACGTTTCTCCGCTTTATCAGGAGGGCGATATCGTTTCTTCAAGTGAAAAAATTATCGCACTCTGCCAGAACCGAGTTGTTAAGCGTGAGGATTTAAAAATCGGTTTCTGGGCAAAGTTCCTTTCAAAATTTGCTTCTCATCCCGATACGGGCGTCGGCGTCGGCGAAACAATTAAAATGCAGTACGCAATTTCAAAAGCAGGTCTGCCTAAAGTTTTATGGGCAAGCCTTGCAGGCGGAGTCTGCAAGCTGTTCGGCAAAAAGGGCGTTTTCTATGAAATCGTCGGAAAGGACGTTGCAGGACTTGACGGCTTTTACGACCACGTATGGAGCGAATATCGTGACATCGGAATTGAAAACCCCGAAAATCCGTCGGGTGTCTGCGATGAAATAAAAGAAAAGCTCGGTATGAGCTGTATGATAGTTGACGCTAACGACCTGGGACAGGAAATTCTCGGCTATTCCTCCGACATAACTCTTTCGGAAGAGGAGCTCCTCGGACTTATCGCCGACAATCCCTGCGGTCAGGGACAGCAGACAACACCGATTATCCTTATCCGCAAAAAGCAGTAATTTTTAGTCCGTTATAAAAGTCGTTAATAAAATTATTCCTCGGTATCTCGGGAGTCGGACATTTTTCTGATTCTTACGCAAGATACAACTTCCCTGCAATCTAAAATCAATTTTATCACAGCGCATAAAATAAATCAATCTCATAAAATAAAACTGCCCTGAAAATTGCTTTCGGGGCAGTTTTTGCTAATTTAAAAAATTCTTTTTACGTTTTAAGGAATTGCTCCGAAACGGTCGGGCAGAATAATTTTTGTTATATCAACCTATCTGCTCGAATTGCGTGTCGAGGCACTTGACTTCATCATTTCTAAGAATTCATTTTTGCTCATAAGTTTTGCAAAACCGTATTCCTCGCAGACTTTTTCGCAAATCTGCCTTGTTTCACCGTCCATATCACAGTCGAGGCAGATTACATAATCGTGCTTGCCGCGGCTTACCCATCTGACCTTTGCAGCGGCGCTTCGCAGAATAAGCTCGGCGTCATCGCATTTTCCGTTTATCGGCGTGACAAACATCACCGAATTGTCGTTTTTGTATCTGAACAGAAAGCACGTCAGGTCACGCACAACCGAAATAACGCCGATTACGGCAAAAACAACCAGAATGACAGCTGACAGAACATCCATATGCAATTCACCTCAATACATTTTATTATAAATTTTGAAATCGGTGCGTATAATTTGATTAAAGCGATTAAAAATAATAGGGACAGCACCGTGCAAATATGTGCGGTATTGTCAAGCGGAAATACCGCACAAAATCTAATGAGGTGAAGAAAAATGACAGACAATTCATATGCAAATCAGAGCATTGCCTGCACCGTAACAAACTGCAAAAATCACAACAGCACAAAGAATTTCTGCTCGCTTGAGTCAATCAAGGTAGGTACTCACGAGGCAAACCCGACGGTTTGTCAGTGCACAGACTGCCAGAGCTTTGTTGCAAAAAGCGGCTGTCAGTGATTTTGCAGAGTCGGAAGATATTTCCGACTTTCAGTCCGAATTATTCTCGGATTGCCGAAGTACCCTCAACCGCAAAGGTTGAGGGCACTTTGATATTTACTTAACGGAGGAAATTTTTTTGAGCAGAATAATTATTTCAACCGAAAGCGGCTCGGATTTGCCTTGGAAAATAAGCGTTCCTAACAGCATTGAAATACTGCCTATGCACGTGACATTCGGCAGAAAAATGTTCTATGACGGTGATTTTGACGTTGCTCAGGCAGAGAATTTTTTTAAAGAATCCAATAAACTGCCCGTTACCTCTGCGCCGAACCTCGGCGAATATTCGGCGCATTTCAGAAAAATTTTTCGCAAATATCCCGATTGCAGGATAATCCATATTGCCTATTCCTCAAAGCTTTCGGTTTCATATCAGAACGCCGTTATTGCGTCAAAGGAGTTTCCTCCGTCAAGATTGCAGGTGATAGATTCCCAAAGCGGCTCAATCGGCGCAGGTGCGCTGATAATTAAGGCATGTGAAATTGTCGGCAGACTGGGCAGAAATCACTCGCTTAACGAGTGCGTTTCAATCATTTGCAGTCAAAGGAAAAACGTGTGCTGTTCGTTTGTTCCCGACAGCCTTGATTACCTGAAAGCAGGAGGAAGAATATCAGGTGCAGCGCATTTCGGAGCGTCAATGCTTAACATAAAGCCGTGTATTTCAATAGAAAACGGTGTGCTTGAAAGCGGAAAAAAATACAGAGGAAGTCTTTACAGAATCGCAGACAGCCTGCTGTCTGATTTTGTAAACAAAAATAACCCGTCAAAGGATTTTATCGTAATCGGCTACGGTTACAAAATCAACAAGGGACTTTTGTTTTCGCTTAAACGTCAGGCGCACAGAATGGGATTCAAAAAGTCGTGGTGTTTTCAGATAGGCAGTGCAGTAACAGCGCATACGGGCGGAGAATGTATAGGTTTTGCGGCGATAAAATAAACCATAATTCTAAGTTTAGCTAAGAATAATCAATAAAAAAACGGCAGTCTGCAAAAATGCAGTCCTGCCGTTTGTTTATGTTATTGTGTTAAAATAAAAACGTTTTATCAGGATTTTTTCCACGCTGACGGTGAGAATAACAAAATCAGCGGGAACAGCTCAAGTCTGCCTGCAAGCATATCAAAAATAAGCACGCTCTTTGACAGTATGCTGAAATTAGTGTAGCTGCCTACAGGACCGACTTCGCCGAGTCCCGGACCTGTGTTGTTCAGGTTTGCCGCAACGCTTGTAAAGCTTGTTAAAAAGTCCTTATTCTCAATCGAAATCAGCAGAAAGCTGAAAACGAAGATTCCAATATACACCACAAGAAACACCGAGGTGCTTCGCATTACGCTGTGGTTAACGGTCTTGCCGTCCATTTTAACAGTCTTGACGTTTCTCGGGTGGATAAGCAGAGCAAACTCCTTTTTGACTTCTTTGCAGAGAATGAGAATTCTTGAAATCTTAAATCCGCCTCCCGTGCTTCCTGCCATTGCGCCGATAAAGGTTATAACTACGATTACAGCCTTTGAAAGCGCAGGCCAGTGGTTAACGTCGCCGATTCCGAATCCCGTTGTCGTGATAATTGATGACACATAGAAAAAGCTCTGGTGGAACGATTCATAAAGCGTGGGGTAGAGGGAGCTGATGTTAATTGTGATTATTGCGATTGAAACGACAATGATTCCCAGATAAACCCATAGTTCTTCCATCCTGAACGCCTGCTTGAATTTCTTTGCAATAAGGAGAATGTAGAACGAAAAGTTAATGCTGAACAACAGCATAAATATTGCTATGACCGTCTGAAAATAGTAGGTGTCATAGGCGGCGATATTGTTGGCGTGTATTCCGAATCCGCCTGTGCCAGCCGTTGCAAAGCTTGTGTTGAGTGCGTCGAAAAATCCCATTCCGCCGAAAAGCAGAAGTATGATTTCAAGTGCGGTAAGTCCTATGTATATGCCATAAAGCAAAGCGGCGTGGTGACGCATATGGGGAACAGCCTTACCGATTATCGGACCTGGGCTTTCTGCTTTCATAAGGTAAATGTTCTGCTGACCGCCCAATTTCGGGATAATCGCAAGCAGAAACACAATAACGCCCATTCCGCCCAGCCAGTTGAGAAAGCTTCGCCAGATAAGCATACCGTGACTTAAAGCTTCAACATTCGGAAGAATTGACGAGCCTGTTGTGGTAAAACCCGAAACGGTTTCAAAAAATGCGTCAATAAAGCTCGGAATTTCACCGCTCAGCCAGAACGGTATACAGCCGATAAGCGACATAATAATCCAGCTCAGCGCTGTTGCCGCAAAGCCTGCCTTCTGATAGAGCACCATATTCTTAGGCTTTTTAATTTTTATTGCAAGCAAGCCGAGAATTGCGCTTGCCGCACCCGTACACAGAAAATACAACCCCTCGTGTTCACCGTAAATAAACGAGGTAGCTGTTGCAATCTGCATAGCCGCACCCTCAATTATGAGAACCCAGCCGAGTATATAGACAATAATACGTTTATTCATACGTTAAAACTACCCTCAATGCCTGCTGAATATATCGTCAAGGTCGCTTAAACCCTTGTGCTTTGTAATTACAACAACCGTATCGTCGGGCAGAATAGAGTCACTGCCCTGCGGAAGAATGATTTTTCCGTGTCGGTTAATGCAGATAATCTGAAGATTATCAAGAAGATTAAGATTTTGCAGAGGAATCCCGCATACCTTTGAATTTTTCTTAACTCTGAATTCAAGCGCCTCGGTGCGTTCGTCGTTGAGTCTGTAAAGCGTTTCAACGTTACTGCCAAGCGAGTTCTGCATTGCTCTGATATAACGGGCAATGTATTCGCCCGTAAGGCTCTTGGGATGAATAATGCAGTCAAAATTAAGATTTGACAGAATTGAGTCAAACGAGGTGTTGTTGACCTTTGTGATAATCTTTGCTTTTGAAACGTCTTTGAGATAGAGCGAGATTAAAATGTTCTCCTCGTCGTAGTCCATCAGAGCCGCAATTCCGTCAGCGTGTTCAACGCCCTCGCTCAAAAGCAAATCCTGATCCATACAGTCGCCGTGAATTATTACGGCACCGGGGAGCAGCTCTGCAAGCTCGTTGCATCTTTCGGCGTTCTTTTCAATGATTTTTACACTTGCACCCGATTTTAAAAGCATCATAGCAAGGTAATGCGAAACCTTGCCGCCTCCGAGCAGAATTACGTCACGGCTTCTGCCGATAGAAACGTTGATTTTTTTGAAAAATCTTGCGGCTGTTTCTGATTTTGAAACAATTGAGATTTTATCGCCGCTCTTGATAACAAAGTCGCCGTTCGGAATATAAACCTCGCCGTCACGCTCAACCGAGCAGATTCTGACCTTGCCCTTGAGAATGTCAATATTGCTGATTTTTTTGTTACTTATCAGCGAGCCCTGCGGAATTTGTACCTTAATCAAATCAACAATTCCCTTTGCAAACGAGTCAATTTCAAGCGCACCCGAAAACCGCAAAAGACGGCTGATTTCGGTTGCGGCGGTAAGCTCGGGATTAATTGCCATTGAAAGACCAAGCTGGTCCTTTACTCTGTACAAGTCGCTTGTGTATTCGGGATTTCTTACCCTTGCAATTGTGTGCTTTACGCCTGCGGCTTTAGCCATAAGACAGGTGTAGAGGTTGATTTCATCTCTTGCCGCAGCGGCAATCACAAGGTCGGCTGACTGTGCGCCTGCTTCAACAAGTATTTCGTATGTTGCGCCGTTGCCCTCAATTCCCATAATGTCAAGGGATTCGGACAGACGTGTAACTGCTTCGTGGTTTATGTCGACAACAACAATTTCGTGTCCTTCGGAGTTAAGCTCCGTTGCAATGGATGTGCCTACTTTGCCGCATCCGACAATTACAATCTTCATAACTACCTCTTCATATTCACAAAGATTTACGGGGAATATAATCTGATTCCCCGTAAACATACAAGGTCATAATACACCAAATTATACCGAAAATCAATACATATTGTAAAAAAAATAAGAAACTGTACACTTGCCAAAAATTAGCTTTTAATTTTCAGTGTAGGGAACAGTCTTGACTGTTCCGCAGGACTACAGCTAACCTATAGGTAATCGGAACGGTCAAGACCGTTCACTACATTTGAGTTATGTAGCGGCGAACTGCGTTCGCCATAATGTATAAATTGTTTCACAATTTATACATAGGGACGTGTAGGTACCCGTCCCCTACGGAAAGGTTTGTTACTATAATAATGATATAATCGGTTGTGTTTGATAGTCAACACGGACACGGCACGCCGTGTCCCTACGACTGTAATTCAAACGTTTGTGCAAAATCGTAGCGAGCGACGCCCTCGTCGCTCACAAAAACTTTACCGATATATCAATTTATAATTCGGGCAACCGCTTTATCCAACCAATCCGACTTTTCCACTCGATTTGCGTGTCGAGGCACTCGACCGATTTGCCCGTCGAGGCACTCGACTTTTCTGAATAACAAAAGCCGCCGACATTAACTGCCGACGGCTTAATTTATACATTATGCAATTATACGGTGTGGCAAACACAGTTCGCCGCTACAAAAGCGATATGAATTAAACTGTTTCGCCGTTGTTGCCGTAGTAAGCATTGAGGTACATCTGCTTGATTTCCTTGAAGAGCGGATATCTCGGGTTAGCGCCTGTGCACTGGTCGTCAAATGCCTGCTCAACCATATCGTCAAGTCTGTTGAGGAAGTCTGTTTCGTCAATGCCGTATTCCTGAATGGAATTCTTGATGCCGACTCTTGCCTTAAGGTCGTTGATAGCCTTGATGAGGTTCTCAACGCTTTCAGCGTCGTTCTTGCCCTGTAAACCGAGGTATTTTGCAACTTCAGCATAACGAGCCTGTGTCTTCGGGTGGTCATACTGCGGGAATGTACCCATCTTTGCAGGAGTTTCAACAGAGTTGAAGCGGATAACCTGCTCAATCATAAGTGCGTTTGCAACGCCGTGAGGGAGGTGGTGGAATGCGCCGAGCTTATGAGCCATTGAGTGGCAAACACCGAGGAATGCGTTAGCAAATGCCATACCTGCCATTGTAGCTGCGTGAGCAACCTTTTCACGAGCAACAGGCTCGTTCATACCGTTGTCGTAGCAAGCAGGGAGATACTTGAAGATAAGCTCAAGTGAACGGAGTGCAAGACCGTCTGTGAAGTCTGTAGCGAGCATTGAAGCATAAGCCTCAAGTGCGTGAGTAACAGCGTCGATACCTGATGCTGCTGTAAGTCCCTTAGGACCGCTCATCATATTGTCAGCGTCAACGATTGCCATATTAGGCATAAGCTCGTAGTCAGCGAGCGGATACTTAACGCCTGTGTTCTGGTCTGTGATAACTGCGAAGGGAGTAACCTCAGAGCCTGTACCTGATGAAGTAGGAACAGCGATGAAGTAAGCTTTTTCGCCCATCTTCGGGAATGTATAAACTCTCTTACGGATATCGCAGAAACGCATAGCCATATCCATAAAGTCAGCTTCGGGATGCTCATAGAGAACCCACATAATTTTACCTGCGTCCATTGCCGAGCCGCCGCCGAGTGCGATAATTACGTCAGGCTCAAACTTGCGCATAGCCTCTGCACCCTTCTGTGCAGAAAGAAGTGACGGGTCGGGCTCAACGTCAGCAAATGTTGTGTGAACAATGCCCATTTCGTCGAGCTTGTCTGTAATCGGCTTTGTGTAGCCGTTCTTGTAAAGGAAGGAGTCTGTTACGATGAAGGCTCTCTTCTTGCCCATAACGTCTTTAAGTTCCTGAAGAGCTACAGGCATACAGCCCTTCTTTACATATACCTTTTCAGGTGCTCTGAACCAAAGCATATTTTCTCTCCTCTCGGCTACTGTCTTGATATTGATAAGGTGCTTACAGCCAACGTTTTCTGATACAGAGTTGCCGCCCCATGAGCCGCAGCCGAGTGTAAGTGAAGGAGTAAGCTTGAAGTTGTAGAGGTCACCGATACCGCCCTGTGAAGAGGGAGTGTTAACGAGGATTCGGCAGGTCTTCATACGGGAAGCAAATTCGTCAATCTTTTCTCTCTGGTTAACAGCGTCAACATAGAGTGAAGATGTATGACCGTAGCCGCCGTCAGCAACGAGCTGTTCAGCCTTAGCAACAGCGTCATCAAAGCTTTCAGCCTTGTACATTGCAAGTACGGGAGAGAGTTTTTCGTGAGCAAATTCCTCGCTGATGTCAACAGACTCAACCTCACCGATAAGAATCTTTGTTTCTTCGGGAACTGTTACGCCTGCAAGAGCAGCGATTGTAACGGGCTTCTGACCAACGATTTTTGCGTTGAGTGCACCGTTGATGATGATAGTCTTTCTGACCTTTTCTGTTTCTTCGTCGTTAAGGAAGTAGCAGCCACGTGCCTTGAATTCCTTTTTAACCTTGTTGTAAATCTTCTTTTCAACGATAACCGACTGCTCGGAAGCACAAATCATACCGTTATCGAATGTCTTTGAATGAATAATTGAGTTAACTGCAAGAAGAATGTCAGCACTTTCGTCTATGATAGCGGGTGTGTTACCTGCGCCAACGCCGAGTGCGGGCTTGCCTGATGAATAAGCAGCCTTAACCATTCCGGGACCGCCTGTTGCGAGAATGCAGTCAGCTTCCTGCATAAGCATATTTGTAAGCTCAAGAGACGGAACATCAATCCAGCTGATGATACCCTCGGGAGCGCCTGCAGCTACGGCAGCTTCTAAAACTACCTTAGCAGCCTCGATTGTGCTCTGCTTTGCACGGGGGTGAGGGCTGATGATGATACCGTTGCGTGTCTTAAGACAAATGAGTGTCTTGAAGATAGCTGTAGATGTGGGGTTTGTTGTGGGGATTACGGCAGCGATAACGCCGATAGGCTCTGCAATCTTCTTAATGCCGTAAGCCTTGTCCTCTTCAAGTACGCCGCAGGTCTTTACATCCTTGTAAGCGTTGTAAATGTACTCTGAAGCGAAGTGATTCTTGATTACCTTGTCTTCTGCAATGCCCATGCCTGTTTCTTCAACAGCCATTTTAGCAAGCGGAATTCTCATTTTGTTTGCTGCTGTTGCGGCTGCAAGGAAAATCTTGTCAACCTGTTCCTGTGTGTAGGTTGCGAAAATCTTCTGTGCCTCTTTAACTCTTGCGAGCGCAGCCTCAAAAGATTCAACGTTTTCTACAATCGGATACTCTTTTGTACTCATTAAATCTACCTCTTATCTTGCAAATTATATTAGTTTCAGCATAGCTGAAAATGATATCGTGTTAAATTTCAGACTTCTTTGTAGTCAAACTTGTTTGTTTTTGCATAGCTTATTGCATATGAACCCTTGGGCGCATTGATTGTAATTTTATTAGGACAATCTGCAAAGGTGTTTTCTGCAATGCTTGTAACTGTACTTGGAAGCGTAACCTCCGTAAGCTCCTGACACTGATAGAAAACAAACTGGTCAAGAGTTGTGAGTGTTTTGCTTTCGGGGATTGTAACGCTCTTAAGACCTGCTGCCGAAAAAGCGTAAACGCCGATTTCCTTGAGCGAAGCAGGAAGCTCGATTGATTCAAGCAAAGAGCAGTTGAAGAATGCGTTTGTGCCGATAGTTACAAGGTTTTTCGGGAGCTTTACGCTTTTAAGATGTCTGTTGCTTGAAAAAGCATAGTCCTGAATTTCTTTTACTGTATCGGGAATTTCAACACTTGAAATATCCTTGCCGTTAAACAGACTGCGGCCAAGAACCGTAACCTTGTAGTTTTCGTAGCTTTCGGGAATTTTTACATCCTTGCTTGAACCGGTGTATTTTGTAATCATAACTTCATCTTTATTAAGAATGAAGAAACCGAATTCGTCGTTTGTGAGGTCAGGCTCAGTAGCTGTAACTCTGTATCCCGGTTCCTGTGAGCTGTTGTTTGAACATCCGCAGCCGGAAAATCCGATTGATACAGACGCACAAAGCATACAGGCAAGCAATGCGCATAATATTTTTTTCATTTTTAAAGGATCCTTTCAAAACTTTAATTTTATCGATAAGCTTAACTCGATTAATAACATTCTATCATCATTGTTAAATAATTGTCAATGTTTTTTTGGCTTTTTTTCTACTTTTATCGGGTTATATAATAA
>DXYG01000070.1 GCA_019415925.1 Clostridiales bacterium | reverse complement strand
TTCGCCGCTACAATCATTAATTTTGCCCGTCGAGGCACTCGACAAATTATAGTTTTGCTGACAAAAGAGATTAAAGATAATCAATATACGTTATAATTGGTTATTAATGCGGGAGGGTATATGAACATAGTCTATTCAAGCTCCGACAGCTACGCTCCGATTGCGGGCGTTTCGTTGTTTTCACTTCTCGAAAGCAACAAAGAGTCGGAGGAAATCAACATTTTTATTGTTGACAACCATATAAGTGATAAAAATAAGGACAAATTTAAAAAGACCTGCGCCGATTTCGGCAGAAAGCTTACTTTTATTCCGATTGCAGACATTGAAAAGCTTGCAGGCACGTCAATTGACATCGGCAGGTGGAACATCAGCACCTTCGGCAGACTTTTTGAGGCAAGTCTCCTTCCCGAGTCGGTTGAAAAGGTAATCCACGTTGACTGCGACACTATGGTTATGTCATCGCTTGAGCCGCTCTGGAACACCGATATGGACGGCAAAATTGTCGCAGGTGCGCTTGACTGCATTGGCGACCACTACAAAGCCGAGGTAGGACTTGCAAGCGACAGCACCTACATCAACGCCGGCAACATTATGCTCAATCTTAAAAAAATCCGCACAGACGGCACGGAGGAAAAGTTCAAAAAATACATACGTGAGCATTCACATCTTTCTTTTGTAGACCAGGCTGTTATCAATGCCTGCACAACTAACGATGAAAAAATCAGGCTTCCTCTGAATTTCAATGTTTATTCAATGGTTTTCTATATTAAATTCAAAAATCTGAAATACGTTAAGCGTGTCAGCAATTATTACAGCGAAGAAGAAGTTAAAAATGCCGTTGAAAACCCCTGCATCGTGCATTTTACAACCTGCTTTATGGACGGAACACGTCCTTGGATAGAAAACAACGCCCACCCTCTGCTTTCAAAATACCTTGACTTCAAAAGCCGCAGTGAATGGGCTGACGAGCCTTTGTGGAAAGACGAAAGAAACGCTGTAAAAAAGGCGGCGTACAAAACGTTTAATATTCTTCCTCAGGGCTTTGTTACATGGTCAATCGGCTTTGTTCACGAAACAGTGATGCCGTTAATACACAAATTTAAAAAGTAAACGGAGATAAACTAATGGGAATTATGCTGATTAAGGCGAAGTTTCACCTTGCCGCCGCTGTTAAAAAGTTCTTTTACAAGCTTGCCTACGGAAAGGGTATTTCCTTCGGCAAAAATACCACCTTCAGAAAAAACTTTTCTCTTTATATTGAAAAAGGCGGAAGAGTTGAGCTTGGCAACGATTGCTTTTTTAACAACGGCTGTTCGCTCAACTGCCTTGAAAAAATCAAAATCGGCGACAGATGCATTTTCGGCGAGGGGATAAAAATCTACGACCAGAATCACTGCTTTAAAGATACTTCACGCCCGATAAAGGAGCAGGGCTTTTCGACTGCTCCCGTTGAAATCGGAAACGACTGCTGGATTTGCAGTAACGTCACTATCCTCAAGGGCGTTAAAATCGGAAACCACTGCGTTATCGGCGCAGGCTGTCTGATTTACAAGGACATTCCCGACAATACGGTTGTCAAAAACGAGAGCCGCCTTATACTCAGTCAGATAAATAATTCGGAGGTAAAGTAAACCGATGGAACCTATAAGAGTTTTGCACGAGGACGTTATTCTCAATCCCGGCGGCATTGAAGCGCTGCTTATGAACCTTTACAGACATATCGACAGAGAACAGTTACAGTTTGACTTTATGGTGCACCGCCCCGACAAGGGACTGTATGAAGACGAGGTCACCTCAATGGGAGGAAAAATTTACAGAACACCTCCGTTTAATCCCTTTAAAATTCACAGCTTTAGGTCGAGCGTCTGCGAAATACTTGAGGCACACCCTGAATACAAGGTGTTTCACTGCCACGCAGAGCTTAATTTATGGCCGCTGAAATATGCGCACAAGCTCGGAGTTCCGACACGTATTGCGCACAGTCACAATGCAAAAACGGTTGTAAATCTGAAATACTTTTTCTTTTTATACGAAAAAATGTTCATCAAGAATCACTGCACCGATATGTTTATGTGCTCAACGCCCGCAGGCGAATGGAGCTACGGCAAAAAGGCTGTTGCCGACGGTAAGGTGAAATTTATCAAAAACGGCGTTGAAACCGAAAAATTCAGATTTAACGAGCAGGTAAGAGCCGACGTAAGACGTGAGCTTAATATTACCGACGAAATCCTGATAGGTCACGTCGGCAGATTTATGCAGCAGAAAAATCACGGATTTCTCATTGACATTTTTAATGAAATACATAAGAAGAACCCCAAAACCGTACTTGTTATGGTCGGTGAGGGACAGTTAAGAGAGGAAAATGAAAAGAAAGTTTCTCAGATCGGACTTCAGGACTGCGTGCGCTTTCTCGGCGTGAGAAACGACGTAAACAGGCTGTATCAGGCTTTTGATTTGTTCCTGTTCCCGTCGCTATGGGAGGGACTTCCGCTGACAGGCGTTGAGGCTCAGGCATCAGGCTTGCCCGTTCTGATGAGCGACGTTATAACCCCTGAGGTTTATATTGTTCCTCATCTGCACACAAAATCACTCAAAAACAGCGCAGGGGAATGGGCAGACGAGGCTCTCAGCCTTGTAAACTCCTACAAGCGCCGTGACTGCATCAGGGAAATCCGTGACGCAGGCTTCGACATTCAGGAAACAGCCGACCGGCTACAGAATTTCTATATTGAACGCACGCTCAGAGCTCGCAGTGAGCAGAAGAATTAATGGGAGAGTTTTAAATATGGGCAAAAAAAAGGTTGCTTATTTAACACGTCACACCGTATCTAATTACGGCTCTGCACTCCAGACCTACGCAACTCAGACGGCTCTGGAAAATCTCGGCTATGAGCCTGTCTGCATAAACTACTGGCGTAAGGATGAAAAGCCCGAAAACATTGCAAAGACATTACTCCAAACCTCACGCTGGAACAAAAACGCACTTACGAGAGCATTATACAGAGTAACGCAAAAGCCTGTTTTCGATTATGCGGTAAAAAAATTCAATGAATACAGAAAGCCTTTGTTTAAGGTTACGGAAAAAGAATACAACACCGTTGACGAATTGAAAAACGACCTTCCCGACGCAGATGTTTATATGACGGGCAGTGACCAGGTGTGGAACACAATTACAAAAGATGAAATTGACTCGGCGTATTTTCTCTCTTTTGTGCCTGACGGCAAAAAGAAGATTGCATATGCGGCGAGCTTCGGCGGAAAAAGCATAAAAGAAGAGGACAAAGAAAACATTACAAAGTGGCTCAAGCGCTACGACCACGTTGCTATCAGAGAAAACAGCGGCATTAAGATTGCAGAAAATCTGGGTGTTGAGGCTGTGCAGGTGCTTGACCCTACGTTTCTGATTGAGAAAAAGGACTGGGAAAAAATCATTCCGAAAAAACAGCCCGAGCAGAAGTACATTCTTGTTTATCAGCTCCACCCGAACAAGGAATTTGACAGGTACGCAAAAGCCTTTGCAAAGAAAAAGAATTTACCGCTTTACAGAGTGCATCCTTACTTTCATCATTTTGTAAAGTGCGGCAAATTCATATCCTGTCCTCCGATAGAGGAATTTTTATGGTACATAAAAAACGCCGGATATTTTCTTACCGACTCATTCCACGGAACGGCGTTTGCAATCGGACTTAACACGGAATTTGTTGACATTCTTCCCAACAAATACAGCGAACGCAACCGCAGTATTCTGGAGCTTGTCGGTCTTGAAAACAGAATTTTACAGAGCTACGATGATTTTTCAATTGCCGATAAGCCGATTGATTTTGAAAAGGTAAATAAAATTATAGGAACAGAACGTCAAAAATCACTTGATATTCTGCGCAGAATGATAGAGGAATAACTAATGAATAATATCACAACTCTCGGAAAAGACTGCTGCGGCTGTACTGCCTGCGAGCAGGTTTGCCCGAAAAACTGCATAAGCTTTGCTCCCGACAGCGAGGGCTTTATGTACCCCGTTGTTGATAATTCGCTCTGCGTTGAATGCGGACTCTGCACAAAGCACTGCCCCCTTATTGCCGATGTAAGTAAAAGCAAAGCACCCGATGTTTACGGTGCAAAATATAAAAATCTGTCCGAGTCTTTTAACAGCACCTCGGGCGGAATTTTTGTTCCTGTCGCAAAATACGTGCTCGACAAAGGAGGCGTTGTTTTCGGCTGTGCATTTGACGAAAGCCTGACGGCCCGTCATATCTGCATTGACAATGCAAAGGATTTGCAAAAGCTGCAAGGCTCCAAGTACGTTCAGAGCGACACAAGGGGCGTTTATTCAAAGGTAAAAGCCGAGCTTGACAAGGGCAGGTATGTGCTTTTCAGCGGAACGGGCTGTCAGGTGGCAGGTCTTAAAGCATTTTTAGGCTGTGTACCCGAAAGGCTGATTACCGTTGACATTGTTTGTCACGGAGTTCCGAGTCCTCTGCTGTTTGAAAAATATATGGACTATCTCGGCAAAAAGCTCAACGGCAAAATTACAGGCTACAGCTTCCGCAGTAAGCAGAAAAAGGGCTGGGGACGTTATTACCTTGTTGAGACAGCCGAAAAAAGCAAAACTGCCGACGGACTTTTTGACCCTTATTACAATGCGTTTCTTAATGTAAAAACACTGAGAGAAAGCTGTTACTCGTGCAAATTTGCAAATTCCGAGAGAGTAAGCGACATTACTCTTGCGGATTTCTGGGGAATCGAATTCCTTAATCCTGATTTTTACGACAAAAACGGAGTTTCTCTTGTGCTTGTAAACTCCGAAAAGGGGAAAAAGCTGTGGAAAGAACTTTCAGAAAGCATTGAATGTATTCCGTCAACGCTTGAAAATGCCGTAAAAATGAATAAAAACCTTTCTGAGCCTGCAAAAAGACCTGCTTGCAGAGATGATATTTATAAGGGAATAGACGGAGATTTCAATAAATACATTTCCGAAAAACTTGCCGTTAAGATTGGATTAAAGAGCCGAATCAAGACATTAATTCCCATCTCGCTCAAGGGCAAAATCAAACACTGTCTTAAAAAATAATCGGGGGTAAAAATGAAAAAAATCGGACTTTGCTGTTGTTCCACCCTGACGTAAAGCGTCAGAATAATGTTCGCAATGCAAAGTTAGCTGAGTTTTCAAAAACGCACTTTACAATGCTTAAAGTAATGCTGTAAAAAACAGGCTTGCTTTCGCTTTTACAAAAAGTTAAAAAATGAGGTTAGATAAATTCGATGAATTATCCACTAATTTCCGTAATTGTGCCTGTATATAATGCGTCCAAGACACTTGAGGTTACAATCAGAGCACTTTTAAATCAGACTTATAACAATATTGAAATAATTTTGGTTGATGACGGTTCAACCGACAACAGCCTTGAAATCTGCAATTCACTGGCAGGCAGTGACAGCCGGATAAAGGTTATTCCTCAGAAAAACGGCGGAGTTTCAGCCGCACGCAACACAGGCCTTAAGTATGCGTCAGGCGAATATATAGGCTTTTGCGACGCCGATGATTTTCCTTTTCCGACTATGTACGAGCATTTGTACGAAATACTTACCGAAAATTCCTGCGACGCAGTTCATATGGATTTTATCACTCAATATGAGCATAAAAAAGACTTCAGCGTCCACTGCGTCAGCGGAGAAGTGAATATTAAAAGCACAGATGAATGTGTAAAATGGATTTTAACAAAGAAAAGCTCTCACGGTACGGAAGTATGGGAACATTTATTCAAGCGTTCGGTTTTGAACGGTATAGAGTTTCCCGAAGGTATGGCTATAGCTGAAGATAAAATGTTTATGCTACAGGTTTTTTTAAACTGTAAAAAAGTCGCATTTTACAGCGGAAAGGAATATATTTATGTTGTCAGCAAAAGCTCTGCAATGCACTCAAAATACGGCAGAAAAAATCTTTCTTCTCTGATACTTGCGCAAAGAACAGTACAGCTAATTAATTCGGAATATCCTCAATATTCTGAATTTGCGCAGGTTAATCTTTACAAAGTTTATCTTGCTAATATGAGAAGTATTTTAGATTTCGACCTTAATGATGATGAAATAAACCGCTGTTACCAAAAGATGCTCTCTCTTTTCAGGCAAACTCCGCCTGATTATCTGAAAAATTATCTTTCAAAACGAGAACTTATAGAGTATCGTCTTATCCGCACAGGTGTTCCGATGTACAAGCTTTACATCAGACTTAAGAACACTGTATCATCTTTAATGCACAAATAAGTTGTAGGTGATAATATGCAAAATCCGACAAATATATACAACTCCGGGCAAAACGAAAAGAGCCTTAATTTAAAAAAGCTGCTTCTAAGCATATCGGTTGTATTATTTATTACTATAATTTTCAGCGGTACTACCGTTATAGCTTCTTACAAAAATGAATTAATGCTGATTTCTGCCGGAATATGCGTTATTACTTTTCTAATCTCAAATCTTAAATTCCGGATTCTGAACATAACTGCCTTTGTGTGGCTTTTGGTAATATGCCTGATGGTTGCAGGCGCTATAAACTCCTATAATCCTACGCTTTCAATTCAATATGCTTTGATTTATATCTCCTGCTTTATCGCAATGATTACTCAATTTGACAGAGAGGATTATATCTTTTTTATCAAAGCGGCTGAAATAGTAAGCCTGATTTTTGTAATTTCCATAATACTTGAGGTTTTAATTCCTCAGCTTTTCACCAATTTTCTCGGCTTCATATTTGCTTCCGACAGAAGAACAGAGCTTATTCAAAAAGAGCTGAATATCGGAATTTTCTCAGGTTTAAGCGGCGAGAAAGCTGAGGCTGCGTATGTTGCCAACATTTTTATAGCTACGCAGATTTGCAGAATGTTTGTCAACAAAAGGATAGATATAAAACATCTTTTGCTTACGCTTTTCGGATTCCTTGCGCTTATGCTCACGGGCAAACGTACTCTGCTGATAATTCCCGTTCTCGCACTGATTGTTTTAATGCTTGTAAACCAAATTAAAGGAAAATACATAAAATTCATTCTGTTAGGCTGCGGTGCAATCTGTGCAGTTTACTTTCTTATACTCTTTGTTCCTCAGGCGGCAGTCACCTTTAACCGTCTGTTTGCATCTACTGACAACACTCTGTCGGGCAGAAATTATCTTTGGAACGTCTGTATGGAAATGTTCAAATCAAACCCGCTTTTCGGTAAAGGAATTGCATCCTTTAACCACTATGCAAATATGGACTATTATGTCAACATAATGTGCGTACAGCAAGGAATGGATGAATGGACTGTTCAGGCGCACAACATTTACTATCAGTATTTAGGTGAATTAGGACTGACAGGATTTATTCCCGCCGTAGGAATAATTGCTTTTACCTTTATAAGAACAATTTTGCTGAAAAAACAAATTCCATTGATGGATATCTCGCAAAAAATGATTTATCACTTCTCTCTGTATATCCAGGTCTGGTTTATCGTTTACGGCTTTACGGGTAACGTCGGTCATTACACACAGGATTTGATTATGTACTTTATGTGCGTCGGTATGTATCTGTATTTGCAGCACACCTTCAGTACGAAAAATTCCGAAAAACAATATCCTAATATAGCAGGAAAGGATTTTGCTTATGAAAATCGCATTGGTAACATTTCAAAGAGCAATTAATCACGGTGCAGCGCTTCAGATGTATGCGCTTTATACTGCTCTGAAAAAAATGGGCTGTCAGGTGAAAATCCTTGACTACATTCCCGATTATCCAAACTATCCGGGAGGCTTGAAACAGAAAATTGCCAATATACTGAATCAAAAATACGACAGAATAAAAGAAAAAAAATATGAGGAATTCCGCCGTCAGCTTATAGGCGACGATATGACAGCTCCTATTACATATGACAGGCTTTCGGAAATTGAAAATGATTTTGATTCTTTCATTGCAGGCAGCGACCAGATATGGAACTATCATTGCGGTCATTTTGATAAATACTATTTTCTCGACTTTCTGAGGGACGATTCCAAAAAGCATACATATGCAGTTAGCTTTAACTTAAAATCCATTCCCAAGGACAAAACCGAGGAATACACCCGCAGAATCTCTCCCTTCAGACAGATTTCGGTAAGAGAAACAGACGGCGCAGAGGCTGTAAAGGCACTTACAGGTAAAGACGCTGTAATACACGTTGACCCCACTTTGTTACTTACGAAAGATGAGTGGGAAGCTATCCTTCCGAAAGCTCCCGACGAAAAATATATTGCAATCTATACGCTTTGCAAACCCGTAAAATTAGTTGAAAAAGCACGTGAGCTTGCAAAAGCTACAGGCTGTAAAATCTACTATTTAAGCGACTTTTTCAGCAATCTTGACTTAAAGCACGTACGAGGTCTCGGTCCGCTGGAATTTTTAAGCTTTCTTGACAATGCAGAATATGTTTTTACAAATTCATTTCACGGAACTGCTTTTTCCGTGAATCTGCATAAAAACTTCTTTTGCGAATTTACCACTCAAAGCAAATACAACTTCCGTGCCGAAGCACTGATTAAAAGGTGCAATCTTCTCGACAGGGCGGTTGATAACACCGAAGATGTTATCGAAATTTCAAAGAATGCTATAAATTGGAACGAGGTTGAGATGATTCTTAACAAAGAACGCTCTCGTTCTCAAAAATATTTATCTGAAATTTTAAACGGAAGTGAATCTTTTGAGTAAAAATGAAAGCAGAACAAAAAAGTTTATTCATAACTCTGTAACCACTGCTCTTTATCAAGTGATTGTAATGATTGCGGGTTTCATTACCCCACGTGTTATGCTCTCTTGCTACGGCAGTGAGATTAACGGACTTGTATCTTCAATTCAGCAGTTTATCAACTACTTTACGCTTGTTGAAGCAGGAATTTCAGGTGCTGCTGTATTTGCGCTGTACATACCTCTTGCTGAAAAAAACCACAAGCAGATTAATGCCGTTGTATCGGCTGCACGAAAGTTCTACTTTCAGGCAGGTTACATTTTTGTAGCCCTTGTAGGTGTGCTTGCAATTGCATATCCGCTTTTCATAGCAACAGACGAATTGCCTCCTGTTCTGGTAGGTCTGCTTGTGCTCTCTCTCGGCGGAAAAGGCTTCCTTGACTTTTTTACTCTTTCCAAGTACCGTGTACTGCTTACCGCCGACCAAAGAACATATGTAATTTCCGTTGCATCCTCAATTTACACAATTCTCAATACTATAATTATTGTTGTCTTATCATATTTCAAAATCAACGTAGTGCTTGTGTATGCGCTTGCGATTCTCGCAATGTATGCAAGGTCGCTGATTCTTCAGATTTATGTTAAAAAGCATTATAAGTTTATAGACTATCACGAAAAACCTGACAAATCTGCTCTCAACAAACGCTGGTACGCTCTGTATCTCCAGATTCTCGGTACTGTTCAGATCGGTGCACCTACTGTTCTCGCTACAATTTTTACATCGCTTAAGACAGTTTCGGTTTATTCAATCTACAATATGGTGCTTAACGGAATCAACAGTGTATTTAGTATTTTTACTACAGGTGTTTCAGCCGCTTTTGGTGAAATGCTGGCAAAAAAAGAACAGAAAACTCTTCAGAAAACCTACTCCGAATTTTCTTTTATGTACTATTCTTTGATAACAATTGTTTATTCGGTAACCTCGGTTTTAATCGTTCCGTTCGTATTGATATATACGAGCGGTATTCACGATACAAACTACAATGTGCCGCTTGTCGGATTTTTGTTCACCCTCAACGGTTTTCTGTACAATATGAAAACTCCTCAGGGTATGCTGGTAATATCGGCAGGACTTTACAAGGAAACACGTATTCAGACTTCAATTCAGGCACTTATTATAATCGTACTTGGTTCAATTTTGGGCTACTATTTCGGTCTGGTCGGAATTCTGATTGCTACCTGTCTTTCTAATCTTTACAGAACAATTGATTTGATGATTTTCATTCCGAGAAATGTTACTCAGCTCCCCATAAGGCTTACGCTTTTCAGATACATAAGAATGATAATCTGCTCCGCTCTTATTATTCTGCCTTTTAACTTCGTTAAAGTAACGGCTGATAATCTAATTTTCTGGGTGCTTTGGGCAGCGGCTGCATTTGTTTATGCCTGTGCCGTTGTGCTGATTATGGCGCTGATATTTGAACGTCCTCAGCTAAATGCGCTGATTAAAAGAGCTAAAGGTATGATTAAAAAGAAAGGCTGAATTAAAATGATTACTCTTTTTAAAGATAAAAGCGAATGCTGCGGGTGCGGCGCCTGCAACAATATATGTCCCAAAAATGCAATTTCAATGAAATCAGACGAAAAAGGATTTGCCTATCCGAAAATTTCATCAGACAGGTGTATTGAGTGCGGTCTTTGTAAAAAGGTTTGTCCGATAACAAAGAATCATACATCGGAAATACATACACAGCACGCATATGCAGTCAAGCATAAAGATGAAAAAATCAGAAAAACAAGCTCCTCCGGCGGTGCATTTTATGAAATCGCCCTGAAAGTTATTAACGAAGGCGGCAAGGTTTACGGAGCAGCATATGATGAGAATTTTGTTGTAAAGCATATCGGCGTTTCAGACGAAAACGGGCTTAAAAGAATAATGAAATCCAAATATGTCCAAAGTGATATGGGCAATACTTTTTCTGAAATCAAAATGGATTTGGAAAACAATTTACCTGTTCTTTTTTCGGGAACAGGCTGTCAGGTTCAGGGACTCAGGAATTATCTCGGAAAAGAATACGATAAGCTTTTGTGCGTTGATATTGTCTGCCACGGCGTACCGAGTCCTAAGCTCTTTGCAGATTATCTGAAATTTATGGAGAATAAATATAAGAGCAAAATCACCTCAGTAAATTTCAGGGGCAAGGCAATTAAAGGGAAAGTACAGGATATGCTTATAACTTTCGAAAACGGAAAAGTTTATAGCGAACAGCCTGTAATTGACAGCTATTATGCTTTTTTTCTCAAAAACTTTTCACTCCGTGAGTCCTGCTATAAATGTCCTTTCTCAAATTTAAAGCGAGTAGGTGACATTACTCTAGCCGACTTCTGGGGGATTGAAAAAGAATTCTCCGAATTTCAGGATTATAAGGGCGTTTCGCTCGTTATTACAAATACTTTGAAAGGTGAACAATGTCTAAAAAACATCTTTTTTAGCTTTGAAGCTCTTGAAACATCTATGGATTTAGCAGCTTCACAACAGCCGCTAAGAAAACCTTTTGATAAAACACCTAAGAGTGATTTATTCTGGCAAACATATCTCTCTTCCGATTATGCACATACTGTTAAAAAGTTTAATTCTAAGCCTAAATTAAAATATTTTATTAAAAAAATTATAAAATAGCTTGTATCTATTACACCGTATAAATACTATATTAATTTGAAACAATCAAGACTGCTCCCAACCCTTACGTCAAAACGGCAAAACTTTCCCTCAAAGGAAGGCTTTGCCGTATCACAAAAGTAGACTATTAAGCATTTAAAGTTTAATCTTTTTAAACAAGCACCCCCCACACAAATGTGTGGGGGGTTAATAATTCTAATTAATTTTTATTCCCAGTATCCTGTGTATGTCTGTGCTTCATACTTTGAATCGTAGCAACCGCTGATTACAAAGGTCTTGCCTGCATAATCAATGATAGAATTGCTTGCCGATTCATAAGTACCATCTGCTGTTGCATAGATTACTGAGTATTCTTTCCTTAAGCCTGTTCTGTTTGAAGAAGAAGCTGAATTCATAAATCCTACAACCAAGCTCTTGTCTAAAGCAACAATCTGCTCTGCTGTCAAAGTTACTTCATAGATTGCCCAGTTTCCGGAACTAATCTTATTAAGTCCGCTAACTGTAACAGCCTTTGTTTCAGCTGTCTTTGTCATCTCAATTGTCTTTACGCCGGAAACAGAAGCAGTGCTGTTATAGAACAGATTTACGCCTTTCCAATTTGTCGGAGCTGCAAATCTGATAGTTTCACTGCTAGTTGCAGTTGTTCCAAGCTCATCTGTCCAGTAGCCTGTGTATGTTGTGAGCTCATACTTAGAATCATAGCAACCGTTGATTACAAAGGTCAATCCGTCAAAGTCTGAGATAGCTGCATCGCTTGACGCATAGGAGCCTGTTTCATTTGCGTTGAGAATTGAGTACTGTGCTCTTAAACCTGTTCTTACATTACTTCCGGTCTTTACAAATCCTACAGAAACACAATCGCTGATATCGCTAACCTGTTCAGCTGTAAGATTTACTGTATAGATTACCCATTCACCTGACTTTAATTTTCCAAGGTCAGTGTCTACCTTGAGTACTTTATCAGTCTTTGTCATTGTTACTCTTGTTGCATCGGTAATATTTTCCTTAACACTGTAGTAGAAATCTACACCTGTCCAATTAGTTGAAGCCGTAGCTGAATAAGGAGCAGCAAAGTTAATGGTTGCTGTTGCAGTTGACACTGTTCCGGTTTCATTTGACCAGTATCCTGTGTATGTTGTATTCTCATACTTAGTATCATAACAACCGCTGATTACAAATGTCTTTCCTGCAAAGCTTTCAATATTAGACTTTTTTGTTGAATAAGAACCGTCTGATGTAGCATTGAGCAGTGAATAACCTGTTCTCATACCTGTTCTTACGTTTGAACCCTTCATTGCAAAGCCGCAAGCTTTACTTGCATTGATTGCCGCTACCTGATCATCTGTGAGTTTTAAAGTATATATACTCCAATCACCGGGTTTCAGAGTTTTTGTTGTTCCTGCTGTGCAACTGAGAACTCTGTTGCTCTTTGTCATTGAAATTCTTGTTGCATTTGCAATTGATGTTGTGGAGCTGTAGAATAAATCTGCGCCTGTCCATGTTCCGCTGGCTGTATTACCTTTAGGAGCTGCAAATGCAATTTCAGTTGCCTTGCTGCCGTTGCCTTCAACCCACTTACCTGTATAGGTTACGGCTTCATATTTTGTATCATAGCAACTGTTAATTACAAATGTCATTCCGTCGAAATCAGCAATTGATGCTTTTGTTGAAGAATACTCATCAGTAGTTGTTGCGTTAAGAATTGAATAACCTGTTCTTAAACCTGTTCTGTCGCTTGCGCCGGCCTTTACAAAGCCTACTGACTTAGCATTGTCAATCTCTGCAATCTGGCTTTCGCTAAGATTTACTGAATAAACGTCGAGATTTCCCGAAGAGAACTGTGTTAAGGTGTCGGTAACTGTAGCTTCTATTACTCTGCCTGTATCGGTTAAGGGTAATCTTGTTGCGTTTGTTAAGGATACAGTTGAGTTGTAATAAAGATCCGCACCGCTCCAACTGTCGCTTCTGTCAACTCCTCTCGGCATTGCAAAATAAATTGTTGCGGCAGAAGGCTTGGAAACAAGCTTGCCTTCACCGGCAAATGTAAATTTATCTGATGCAATATTACCGTAGTAAACGAGGTCAATATCACTTGCAGTTTCAAGCTCATCATATGAGTTTGCTGTTGTAGCTGTGATAACATCAACATCAAGGTTTACTTCTGTGTCGCCGCTGCCGATAATATCAAAGGTAACGGTGAAGAACACGCCCTTGGTTGTGAAATCGTAAAGGTTAAGACTTGTTGCGTTGAACAGAGCCTTGTTTGTAAGGTCAAAGTTTACGAAATATTGACCTTCAGCAAAACCGGGAATGCTTGTCTTTGCTGTGTTTGTGTCAGCAATCTTTAAAACGCTGCTGTCATAGTAAATTCCGCCCTGCATATTCAAAAGCATCTCGTCGCACTGAAGATAGTACGTAACCTCAATCTGCTTGTCATTAGCCGAATAGCTATAGACTTTTGAATCGCATAAATTTGATTTTACCGTAATTTCGCCGCCTGTGGTTTCCGCTGCACTTGCACTGAATGAAATTGCCGTAAACGAACACAAAATCATCATTACTGCAAGCAAAACAGAGATTTGCTTTTTGATTGTTTTCATTGTTGATTACTCCTTTATAATATTTATCTGTCGGATTATATTCGACAGTTATCTCCTGTATTTCCAAAATATCTCAAAATAATTTACGTTAATAAGTAAACAATAAAATATTTTTTGTTCAAATGCATTATTAAACAACTTAATTATACCACAATCGTATAAAAGG
>DXYG01000007.1 GCA_019415925.1 Clostridiales bacterium | reverse complement strand
ATATGTTATATTGTAACTTATAAATATTTTTATATTTATTATTTATCAGAGAAAACTTCTTTTTGACACAGCAAGGAGATGAATTATGGCTAAGGATATGTTGGACGCCGTTTTAAATGCCGAAAACGACTGCAAAAACCGTGAAGCCGAAGCAAAAGCAAAGGCTGAACAAGCAGTTGCGCAGGCAAAGAAAGACTGCGAAAAGCTGATTGAAAACGCTAAAGCCGTGGCTGAGAGCAAGGCA
Source organism: Clostridiales bacterium (assembly GCA_019415925.1). Lineage (GTDB taxonomy): Bacteria > Bacillota > Clostridia > Oscillospirales > Acutalibacteraceae > Ruminococcoides. The sequence continues at coordinate 58,668 of DXYG01000007.1, read as the reverse complement.
CAGGCTATGTTTGAAAAGGCTAAAGCAGACGGCAAAAAAGAGCTTGAAGAAGCCTATGCGTTATCGGAAATCAAATGCAGTAAAATTTCCGAAACCGCAGAAAAAAACCGCTCAGACGTAATCAAAAATGCAGTAAATTACCTTATTGACTGATTTTAGTCAATCACAAAGTGTGGTGATAGAAAATTGGCAAAATTAAAAATGAAAACCGTTCGGATTATCGCCTTGCGTGAGGACAGAAAACGGCTTCTTGAACATTTGCAGGACAGCTCGCTTGTTCAGATAAAAAAGCGTGACAAGACTGCAAAGGGCTTTTCAAAGGTCGATTTGACCTCGCAGATGCAGGTTTTCGAACGAAACGTAACGCTTACGGAGCAGGCGCTCAAGGTGCTTGACGAAGTATCTCCCGAAAAGAAGGGACTGCTTTCGTCATTTGCAGGCAGGCGTGAGGTTGACCCCGACGAAATCGGCGTAATCGCTTCAAAGGCAGGCAACATAATCAATATTTGTACAAGAATTACAGAGCTTGACAAAAAATGTACCGACAATGCCGCAGAACAGGTAAGGATAAACACAACGCTTGCACAGCTTGAAACGTGGCAGAACCTCGATATTCCGCTGAATACAGGCGATACAAAGTCAACCGCAGTATTCATAGGAACTTTCCCGCGTCAGTACAGCAACGAAACACTTGCAACAGAGCTTGCAGCGCAGAATCCGAAGCTTGAATTTGAATTTGAAATTCAGCACTCCGAAAGCAATATGACCAGCGTGGTAATCTTTACCCCAATCAGTCAGAAAACAATGGCGGAGGATGTGCTGAGAAACATAGGTTTTGCAAAGCCTATGAGTCCGACAAGTCACACACCTAAACAAAAGGCTGAAAGACTCAGGGCAAAAAGCGAAAAGCTGTTAAAAGAAACAGAAAAGGCTAAGGAAGAAATTGCCTCGTTTGCAGACAAGCGAAAAGAAATCTGCGACACGCAGGATTACTTCAGAATCAGAGCCGACAAATATCACGTTATAAACGAGCTTGACCACTCTCGTCACGTCTTTGTAATCTACGGCTACATTCCCGAAGAGGACTGCGAAAAGCTTGAAAAACTCTGCAACAGAGTTGCGGTGTGTCATATTGAGTTTGGTGAAGCAGGCGACGACGCTCCCGTAAAGCTTAAGAACAACTGGTTTGCACAGCCTGCCGAGGGAATCGTAAAAATGTACTCTCCCCCGTCGCACGGCGACATTGACCCTACTCCGCTTCTTGCGTTCTTCTTCTACTTCTTCTTCGGAATGATGTTCTCGGACGCAGGCTACGGACTGCTGATGGTAGTAGTAATCGGAATTGTTTTAAAGATATTCAAACCCGATACGCAAATGCGAAACAACCTTAAGCTGTTTCAGTACTGCGGTGTTTCCACTTTCTTCTGGGGACTTATATTCGGCAGTATATTCGGTGACGCTCCCGCAGTGCTCTACAATCACTTTACCGGTGCAGACGTAACAATGGCGCAGATTCTTCCGTGGCCGACGCTCGACCCGCAAAAAGATGCGCTGACTCTTATGGTGATTTCAATCGCATTCGGTCTTGTTCATATTCTCGTCGGTATGGGATGTAAATTCTATGTCTGCCTTAAACAAAAGGACTACGGCGGAGCGTTCTTTGACACAGGACTCTGGATGCTTATGCTCGTTGGCTTTGCAGTTCTTGCAGTCGGAATGATGCTCTCACCTGTTGTTCTCTATATCGGCGCAGGAATCGCAATTGCGTGTGCAGTCGGTCTTGTGCTCACTCAGGGCAGACACAAAAAGGGATTTGGCAAGGTCATAGGCGGTCTTGCTTCTCTCTATGACATCACAAGCTACATCAGCGACCTTTTAAGCTACTCCCGACTTCTTGCGCTCGGTCTTACAACGGGCGTTATGGCTCAGGTGTTCAATATGCTTGCAACAATGTTCGGCACAAGCTGGGTCGGCTGTATAATTATGGTTGTTATCCTGCTTATAGGTCACGCAATCAACATAGGTCTTAACGCACTCGGCTCATACGTTCACACAATGAGATTACAGTACGTTGAAATGTTCAGTAAATTCTACGAGGGCGGCGGACAGGAGTTTGAGCCGTTCTCGCTGAAAAGTAAATATATTAAAATTCAGGAGGAAAAAACAAAATGAATGGAATGTTTTTTGCACTTTTAGGCGCATCAATCGCAACCGCACTTGCAGGCTTCGGTTCTGCAAAGGGTGTTGGCGGCGCAGCACAGGCTTCAATGGGAGTTCTTTCCGAGGACTCATCAAAATTCGGTAAAATGCTCGTACTCACACTTCTTCCGGGTACACAGGGTCTTTACGGCTTTATCGTAGGCTTCCTTATTCTCGTAAAATGCGGTGTTCTCGGCGGTGCTATGCCGACTGTTGGTCAGGGACTTGCTTATCTCGGCGCTTCTCTTGCAATCGGTATCGGCGGTATGGTTTCAGGCTTTGCACAGGGCAAGGCTGCTGTTTCGGGTATTGCAATGAGCGCAAAGGATGACAGAAACTTCTCAAAAGCAATGGTTTCGGTTACTCTTGTTGAAATCTACGCTCTCCTTTCTTTCATCGTTTCACTTCTCGTAGTTATCTCCGTTTCAGGACTTGACATCTGATAAAAATATGAACAGAAAGGTGGGGTCTGTATGAACGGCGGCGACAAAATTCTTGACCGCATAAAGTCAGACTGCGACGAAAACATAAAAGCAATAAACGCAAAAGCCGAAGAAACCTGCTCGCAGATTCTTAAAGACGGCAAAGCGCAGGCTGAACAGGCAGCCCTCGAAATTGCTAAAAAAGCCGAAGTCAAGGTAAAGCAGATGAATTTATCCTCAAAAAGCAGTGCAGAGCTTGCAGTGAGAAATGCCTTGCTCAAAAGACGCCGCAAGGAAATTGACATAACTTTGTCTAAAATTCTTGAATATATTTTAAGCCTTGACGATAAGCAGTATTTTGAAATAATCTACAAGCTTGCTTCAAAGCTGAGCGGCAAATCAGGCGAAATTATGCTTAATTCAAAGGATATTTCACGCCTGCCCAAGGACTTTGAAAACAAGCTTTCACAAATCGGTCTGAACGCAACGGTCAGCAAAACTGCGGCTGACATTTCAGGCGGATTTATCCTTAAATGCGGCGATATTGAAGAAAATATGGACTTTGCCGCAATAATCAGCGAAAAAAGCGGCGAACTCGAAGACCTGATAAACCGTGAGCTTTTTGCACAGTAAGGAGGAATTCAATGGCTTTATCATATGAATTTTCCATAGGCTCCGTACGTGCAAAGGAAACCTCGCTTTTCACAAGCGCAGACATTGACAGGCTGCTTGCCTGCAAGGATGTAAACGAGCTTGCAAGGCTTTTGTCCGACAAGGGCTACGGCGACGGCAAAACGGTTGAGGAAATTATCGACAGCCACACAAAAGCTATGTGGGATTACCTAAAAAGCGTTGCTCCCGATTTTGAGATTTTCAATCCGTTTTTCTATCAGAACGACGTTCACAATCTCAAGGTTGTTTTAAAGGGCACAATGGCTGACCGTGATTACGGCGAGCTTATTTTAACGCCCCTGACTATCAGCGTCGAAACACTTAAGGATGCTGTTGAAAAGAGGAAGTTTTCACTTCTCCCCGACTGGCTTGCAAAAGCGGCTGACGAGGCTTACGAAACGCTTGCTCACACAGGAGATGCACGAATGAGCGACGCTCTGATTGACAGAGCGCTTATGGAAAAGATGATTTCATCTGCTGAAAGCTTCAGTTCGCAGTTTCTTAAAACTTATTTTAAAACCTATGTTTTTTACAGCAACATAAAAATTGCTCTTCGCAGTGCACGCACAGGCACAAGTATGGATTATCTGCTCAAAGCATTGTGCGATGTTGACGATTTCAGAAAAAGCTCGGTGATTCAAGCCGCCTTAAAGGGCATTGATTCTCTCGTTGACGAGCTTTCAAAGTACAGCGAATACGGCTGTACTGACGCAATAAACGAATACAAAAAATCTCCGTCTGCATTTGAAAGGTTTGTTGACAACAAGCTGATTAAAACTGCAAAGGAAAGCTGCAAGCGTGCAAGTGAGGGTGCGGAGCCGCTGCTCGGATATTACCTTGGCTGTGAGGCTGAAAAAAAGGTTATCCACATTATTGCAAGCGGCATAAGAACCAAAACAAGTACGGATACAATCAGAGAAAGGCTGCGTGAAATTTATGGCTAAAAACATTGCCGTAATCGGCGACAGCGAGAGCATAAAGGGCTTTTGCGCAATCGGAATAGACATCTATCCCTGCGAAAGCATTGAAGATTGTCCGCACCTTCTCCGTAACATTGCAGACAGCGACAATTACGCAATTATTTTTCTTACCGAGGAGCTGTTTGATTCGGTTGAAAAAGAGCGCAGCCGCTATGAAGAAAAGCTGACTCCCGCTATTATTCCCGTTCCCGGCGTAAAGGGCAATACGGGTACGGGCTTGAAACGTCTGTCATCGTTTGTTGAACAGGCTGTCGGCTCCGATATTATCTTCAACGATTGAGGTGTATAATTTGAAAACAGGAATAATTACAAAGGTCGCAGGCCCTCTGGTAATTGCAGACGGAATGCGTGATGCAAATATGTTCGACGTTGTCAGGGTAAGCAGTCAGCGTCTTATCGGTGAAATAATCGAAATGCACGGCGACAAAGCCTCCATTCAGGTTTATGAGGAAACCTCGGGACTTGGACCCGGAGAAACCGTTGAATCAACAGGCGCACCGCTTTCGGTTGAGCTTGGACCGGGACTTATCGGTTCAATCTACGACGGTATCCAGCGCCCTCTTAACGAAATTATGAAGGTTGCAGGAACAAACCTCAAAAGAGGTGTTGACGTTCCCTCGCTTGACCACAGCAAGAAGTGGCACTTTACACCGAGCGTAAAGTCAGGTGACAAGGTTGTTTCGGGCGACGTACTCGGTACAGTTCAGGAAACTCACGCCGTTCTGCACAAAATCCTCGTCCCGAACAAGGTTGAGGGTATTGTTGAAAAAATCAGCGAGGGCGACTTTACAATTGACGAGGTTATTGCCGTAATCGACAACGGCAAGGATAAAACCGAAGTTAATATGCTTACAAAATGGCCTGTCCGTGTGGGCAGACCGTACAAGCGAAAGCTCTCTCCCGATATTCTTCTTACAACAGGTCAAAGACCGATTGACACACTCTTTCCGCTTGCAAAGGGCGGTGTAGCCGCTGTTCCGGGACCTTTCGGCTCGGGCAAAACGGTTGTTCAGCACCAGCTTGCAAAGTGGGCGGCAGCAGACATTATCGTTTACATCGGCTGCGGTGAGCGTGGCAACGAAATGACCGACGTTCTAAACGAGTTCCCCGAGCTTAAGGACCCGAGAACAGGCAACTCGCTTATGGAAAGAACAGTGCTTATTGCAAACACCTCCGATATGCCCGTTGCGGCTCGTGAGGCTTCAATTTACACAGGTATTACTATTGCGGAATACTTCCGTGATATGGGTTATACGGTTGCGCTTATGGCTGACTCCACCTCACGTTGGGCAGAGGCTCTGCGTGAAATGTCAGGTCGTCTTGAAGAAATGCCCGGTGAAGAAGGTTATCCCGCATACCTCGGCAGCCGTCTTGCACAGTTCTATGAAAGAGCAGGACGAGTTATCGTAAACGGTACTGAGGATACCGAGGGTGCGCTGTCCGTAATCGGCGCAGTATCACCTCCCGGCGGCGATATTTCCGAGCCGGTTTCGCAGGCTACTCTGCGAATTGTCAAGGTATTCTGGGGACTTGACGCTAACCTTGCTTACAAACGTCACTTCCCTGCAATCAACTGGCTGACAAGCTACTCGCTCTACACAGACCAGCTTGCCGAGTGGTATAAGGAAAATGCCGCTCCCGACTTTATGGAGCTCAGGGGCAGACTTATGGCTCTTCTTCAGGACGAATCGGAATTGCAGGAAATTGTAAACCTCGTTGGTATGGACGCACTTTCCGCTCCCGACAGACTCAAGCTTGAGTCAGCTCGTTCAATCCGTGAGGACTACCTCCACCAGAACGCATTTGACCCCACAGACACCTACACCTCGCTGAAAAAGCAGGTTCTTATGATGCGTGCAATTTTAAGCTACTACGACAAGGCTCTTGACGGACTCAACAAGGGTGCTGACATTGAAATGCTCGTAAATCTTCCCGTTCGTGAAAGAATCGGTCGTTTTAAGTACGAGCCTGAAGACAAGATAAATGACGAGTTTGAGCAGATTGAGGCACAGCTCGAAAGCGAAATTGCAGATGTACTGAAAAGGAGTGATGACTGATGCCGAAGGAATACCGTACAATAAGAGAGGTGGCAGGCCCTCTTATGATGATTAGCGACGTTGAGGACGTAAAGTATGACGAGCTCGGCGAAATCGAGCTTCCAAACGGCGAAACACGCCGCTGCAAGGTGCTTGAAGTAAACGGCAACAACGCTCTTGTTCAGCTTTTTGAGTCTGCGGCAGGCATCAACCTTGCAGGTTCAAAGGTTCGTTTTCTCGGCAGGTCAATGGAGCTTCCCGTTTCTCCCGATATGCTTTCACGAGTATTTGACGGTCTTGGAAATCCGATTGACGGCGGCCCTGCGCTGATTCCCGAAAAGCGACTTGACATTAACGGCACGCCGATGAACCCTGCGGCAAGAAACTATCCGCAGGAGTTTATCCAGACGGGCATTTCCGCAATTGACGGACTTAACACGCTGGTAAGAGGTCAGAAGCTTCCGATTTTCTCGGCTTCGGGTCTTCCCCACTCACAGCTCGCCGCTCAGATTGCAAAGCAGGCGGCTGTAAGGGGCAAGAACGAGCAGTTCGCCGTTGTATTTGCCGCAATCGGTATCACATTTGAGGAATCAAATTACTTTGTTGAATCCTTTAAGGAAACGGGCGCAATTGACAGAACGGTTATGTTTGTAAACCTTGCAAACGACCCTGCAATTGAGCGTATCGCAACTCCGAGAATGGCGCTTACCGCCGCTGAATACCTCGCATTTGACCTTGGTATGCACGTGCTCGTTATTATGACTGATATTACAAACTACGCCGACGCTCTGCGTGAGGTTTCCGCCGCAAGAAAGGAAGTTCCCGGCAGACGTGGCTACCCCGGATATATGTATACAGACCTTGCAACGCTTTATGAGCGTGCAGGACGACTGAAAGGAAAAGACGGCTCAATCACTCTTATTCCTATTCTTACAATGCCTGAGGACGACAAAACTCACCCGATTCCCGACCTTACGGGCTATATCACAGAGGGTCAGATTATCCTTTCACGTGAGCTTTACCGCAAGGGCGTAACGCCGCCGATTGACGTCCTCCCCTCGCTTTCACGTCTTAAGGACAAGGGTATCGGACCGGAGCGTACAAGAAAAGACCATGCGGCTACTATGAACCAGCTCTTTGCCGCATATGCAAGAGGTAAGGATGCACGAGAGCTTATGGTAATTCTCGGTGAAGCGGCACTTACCGATATGGATAAAAAGTACGCTGAATTTGCCGAAGCGTTCGAAAGAGAATACGTTTCACAGGGCTATGATAGCAACCGCTCAATTGAGGAAACTCTTGACATCGGCTGGAAGCTGTTGCAGATTCTGCCGAGAAGTGAGCTGAAACGTATTAAGGACGATATGCTCGACGAGTTCTACGGCAAACAATAACTGCATTGAGGGTGCTGATTTATGGCAATAATGAATGTAAATCCCACACGAATGCAGTTGACAAAGCTGAAAAAACAGCTTACAACCGCCGTGCGAGGACACAAGATGTTAAAAGATAAGCGTGACGAGCTTATGCGCCGGTTTCTTGACCTTGTAAGAGAAAATCGTGAACTGCGTGAAAAAATTGAAAAGGAGCTTTCAGAATGTAATGCTCACTTTGTAAACGCAAGCGCAGTTATGTCTAAGCAGGCGCTTGACGCTTCGCTGATGTCGCCGAAACAACAGGTGACGATTGAAGTTGATTCTCACAACATTATGAGCGTTGAAACACCTGTTTTCACAGCAGGAACAAGAACAAACGACAAGGGCGATATTTTCCCCTACGGCTTTGCGTTTACGTCCTTTGAGCTTGACGATGCGGTAATGTCGCTTGAAAAGCTGTTGCCCGACCTTATCAGGCTTGCTCAGATTGAAAAGAGCTGTGAAATGATGTCGGCAGAAATTGAAAAGACTCGCAGACGTGTAAACTCGCTTGAGCACGTTATGATTCCACGCTATCAGGAAACAATAAAATATATTTCAATGAAGCTTGAGGAAAACGACCGCAGCAGCCGTACAAGGCTGATGAAGGTCAAGGATATGCTGCTTGATAAGGCGCATAACTATTCCGCACATTGAGTTTTGGGGCAGATTTTATCTGCCCTTTTTGTTGCAATACAAAAGGCAGTTTCACACTTTTTTCGTGAAACTGCCTTTCTGACATACTTTTTACTTTGCTTCAAAGGTGAATTTGCCGTCACTGTAGGAGCAGACAACATTTGAATTTTCCTTGACGCTGCCCTCAAGCATTTTCTCGGAGAGTACGTCCTCAATCTCGCTCTGGATTGCTCTGCGAAGCGGTCTTGCACCGTAGTTTTCATCAAATCCCTTGTCGGCAATTGCCGTAACGGCTTCGTCAGTAAAGGTGATTCTGATGTCGAGCTTTTCAAGCCTTTTTGCAAGGGTATCGAGCATTTTTGAAGCAATCTGCTTGATTTCGTCCTGAGTAAGCTTGTTGAATACGATAATATCATCGACACGGTTGAGAAATTCGGGGCGGAAAACGTTTCGGAGTTCGCCCATCACAAGCTCCTTGATGTCCTTGCTGTCCTGCTCTTTCTCGTTTTCGTCGGATGCAAATCCGAGAGCCTTCTGCTTTTCGGTAATCAGACGAGCACCGACGTTTGATGTCATAATAATTACGGTGTTCTTGAAATCAACCGTTCTGCCCTGCGAGTCGGTAAGTCTGCCGTCCTCAAGAATCTGAAGGAGCATATTGAACACATCGGGGTGAGCCTTTTCAATCTCATCAAAAAGCACTACCGAATACGGCTTTCTTCTTACCTTTTCGGTGAGCTGGCCGCCCTCCTCAAAGCCTACATATCCGGGCGGTGAGCCGATAAGCTTTGACACCGTGTGCTTCTCCATATATTCACTCATATCAAGTCGGAGCATTGCGTTTTCGTCGCCGAACATTGCCTGTGCAAGCGCCTTGCAAAGCTCGGTTTTACCTACACCTGTCGGGCCGAGGAAGATAAACGAGCCTACGGGACGTTTCGGGTCTTTAAGTCCTACTCTGCCTCGCCTAATAGCCTTTGAGATTGCCGAAACAGCCTCGTCCTGACCGATTACACGCTCGTGAAGTACTTTCTCCATATTGAGCAGACGTTCGCTCTCCTCTTTTGTGAGCTGAACAACAGGAATTCCCGTCCAGTCGGAAACGATTTTTGCAATATCCTCAGCAGTTACTTCTCCGCTGCTGTTTTTCTGCCTTTCCTGCCATTCCTTTTTGGCGTTATCAAGCTGAGTCTGTACCTCTTTCTGCTCGTCACGCAGCTTTGCGGCACGCTCAAAATCCTGCTCGTTTACGGCACTTGCCTTTTCCTTTTCAAAGTCTGCAATTCTGTCCTCAAGCGACTTTACGTCGGGTGGTGAAGTCAGCGTTGCAAGTCTTACCTTTGACGCACCCTCGTCAATAAGGTCAATCGCCTTATCAGGGAGGTATCTGTCGGCAATATAGCGTGACGAAAGCGTTACTGCGGAATTGATTGCCTCATCGCTAATCTTTACCTTGTGGTGCGCTTCGTAGCTGTCACGCAAGCCTTTGAGGATTTCTATCGCCTGCTCGGGAGTAGGCTCGCCGACCTTTACAGGCTGGAAACGTCTTTCAAGAGCGGCGTCCTTTTCAATATACTTTCTGTACTCGTTAAGCGTTGTTGCGCCGATTACCTGAAAATCGCCCCTTGCAAGTGACGGCTTAAGAATATTAGCCGCATCTGCACTGCCCTCAGCCGCACCTGCGCCGACAATTGTGTGGAGTTCATCTATGAAAAGAATCGTGTCCTTCGACTTTTTAACCTCGTCAATTGCCGCCTTGATTCTCTCCTCAAAGTCACCTCTGTACTTTGCGCCGGCTATCATACCGGTAAGGTCAAGGCTCACAACCTTTTTGTCCTTGAGAATTTCGGGTACGTTGCCGTTTGCAATTTCAAGCGCAAGTCCCTCTGCTACAGCCGTTTTACCTACGCCGGGTTCACCGATAAGCACGGGGTTGTTCTTTGTACGGCGTGAGAGAATCTGAATAACACGCTCAATTTCCTTTTCACGTCCGATTACGGGGTCAATCTCGCCGTTTTTAGCGGCTTTTGTCAAATCTCTGCCGAACTTTTCAAGTGCGGAGCCGCCTTTACCGTTTCCGTTCGGTGCAGAAAATCCGCCGTTTTCTTCGGCAAAATCATTTTCCTGACCGGCGTTCTGAAGTCCGCCTGCAACTGCCTGAGCAATTGCATTTTCACTTACACCGAGCTCGTGCAGGAACGATATTGCGTAGCTGTCGCTCTCGGCAATTACGGCAAGGAGAAGATGTTCTGTGCCAACGTAATTGTTGCCCATTCTTGCCGAGGCGAGCATTGCGGCTTTGAGCACACGCTTTGTCCTCGGTGTAAAATCATCGGGAGTAAGCGTTGTTTTCATTCCTACTCCGTCTGTTGAGCTGATTTTTTCTTTGAGGGCGTCGCCTGTTACTCCGCACTGTTCAAGAGCCGCTGCGGCTACGCCCGTACCCTCGTTTAAAAGTCCGAGAAGTATATGCTCTGTGCCGACGTAATTGTGACCCATATCCTGTGCAGATTCAATTGCGAGGTTAAGTGCTCTGTTTGCTTTTTGTGTAAATCCTCTGAATTCATACATAGTCATTACCCTCTTTCGTTCTTACGTTATGTTTTATTATGCCATTAAATCTCTGCTCTTATGAGCTTTGCCCTTTCAATATCTCTGTCGTGTGCCGACAGATTTTTGTTAAGCGATACCGTCAACGTTGCAGGCTCGACTGCAAGCATTAACTTGTCTATTGTTTCAGTTGATACATCGGTAATCTGCTTTGACACTATGCCAAGTCTGACATTAGACAAGAGCTTTAAAGCCTCGTCGTGCGAAATCACAAGTGCCGAACGCAGAATACCTAAGCTTCTGCTGATTGCGTCCTGAATATCAATGCTTGAGCAGAGTCTTTCTCTTGCCTGATTTTCCTGCGCAATAAGCTGTTCTGTTATGTTTTTCAGATTCTCGATTGCCGCCTTTTCGGAAATACCGAGCGTTACCTGATTTGAAAGCTGATAAAGTGCACCCTTTGGCTCTGTGCCCTCGCCGTGAGCTCCTCTTATGGTAAGTCCGAGCTTTGAAAGATTGCCGGCAATACGGTTGATTGCCCTGCTCTTTTCAAGTGCAGGAAGGTGGAGCATTACAGACGCTCTCATACCTGTACCAAGGTTTGTGGGGCATTGAGTAAGGTAGCCGAGCTTTTCATCAAAGGCAAAGTCAAGGTTTTCATCAAGCAGGGTGTCGAGCTTATCGGCGGTATCGTATGCCTGTTCAAGCGACAATCCCTTTGTGATTACCTGAAGTCTTATGTGATCCTCCTCATTAATCATAATACTGAAGCACTCGTCCTTGCTGATTAAGAGTGCACGTCCGTCTGTTTCGCTGATAAATTCCGGACTTACAAGCCTTTTTTCAACAAGCGATACGCTTTGCGAGGAAGTCAGCTCGCTCATTCTGATGAAAGAAAAATCAGAGGCTACAGGACTGTTGCTTTTCTTGACAGCGTCCCTGACCTTTTCGATTACCTTTTCCCTGCCCTGAGAATTTAATTTGCATGGGAACGGATAATCTTTCAGGTTACGCGCAAGCCTTATTCTGGTTGAAATTACAACATCATTGCTCATTTTTTATGCCTCCAATTCCTTGATTTTATCTCTTAATTCTGCGGCGTGTTCAAAGTTCTGTTCCTCAATTGCCTTGTCAAGCTCCGCCTTTAATCTCTTGATTTTATCCTCTTTGGTTTCTTCGGAAGGCTTTGACTGCTTTGCTTGTTCGGCAAGTCTGCTGTTCTTGCCGCAGTGAGTGGTGTTGCCGTGAATTCTTCTGATTGACGGGAACAGCTCGTCGGCAAAAACGCTGTAGCAGTTTGCACAACCTACGTGACCTGACTTTGCAATGTCCGAGTAGGTACTGCCGCAGAACTCACAGCGTGTTGCCTGCGTTCTTGCAGGAAGTACGTTTCCGAAGAAACTGCCGAGGAAGTTTGAAAATTCATCCTCCATATCTCCGAAAACATTTGTATATCCCATTTTCTTTGCACATTCACTGCAAAGGTCGTATTCCTTGAATTCTCCGTTAATAATTGTTTTTACATGTGTGTTAGCATTGTTTGCTCCGCATTTCTGACATTTCATAAATAAAACCTCCTAAATAAATCTTTATTCAATGGTCAGAAGCATATTTTTGAATAAGTCTGCTCTTACCGTATCTCGTTTATCCTGCTCAACCTGTGAAAGCGTTCTGTCCGAAAGTGCTGCCGCAATTAGTTTTGCCGACTGCAACCGGAGCATATTGCGCTGGAGCATATTGTTGAGCATTGCTTCTGCTGTAGCCTTGTCAAGCGATGCGCCTACAGAATTTATTATATGCATCATCGCCGTTCCTCTATCCATTTTCACACGGCTGATGCGTATGTAGCCTCCGCCGCCTCGCCGACTTTCTACAATGTATCCCTGTTCGGGAGTAAATCGAGAAGTAATAACGTAGTTTATCTGGCTCGGCACACAGCCGAGGTTTCCTGCAAGCTCGTTTCGCTGAATTTCAGCACTGCCGTTCTGCTCATCGAGCATTTGTGTAATATATTGAGCTACCAAATCGCTCATTCTCATATAATCGCCTCATTTCAGTTTCAGCAATACCGCACAGCATTGTGTGCGGCGTTGCCTTTATATAATAGGTCATTATCGGGGCTTGGTGTTTTTATGGGGGTAGATTACATTTCAGCCACTCTTGTTTGTCCTTTCCTGACCTTTGACTCTATTATAGTTATAAGGTCAGATAAAGTCAAAGTCAATAAAAGTCAAATAATTATACTCTTTCTTTTTTATTCTCTTATATTCTTAATTATCCTCGTTTTTACTCAATTTTTAAATGTTTTTGACTTTCTTTGACCTTTTGATTTTTCGAAATTAAAGTTAAAAAGGTTGTGCCTTTTCACCTGTTTATGATATACTTAAATCATAAGATTACTTGCGGAGGACAAAATGAAACATTATATGAATCTGAATTCTGAGCCGTTTGAAATGATACGTTCGGGTAAGAAAACGATAGAGTTAAGGCTTAATGATGAGAAAAGACAAGCAATCAACATTGGCGATACAATAATTTTTACGAATACAGAGGACAGCGGAATGCAGATTTCTGCTACAGTGAAAGCACTACATAAATTCAGAAATTTTGCTGAACTGTATGACAATCTTCCTCTTCTTAAATGCGGCTATACCGAGGATGACATTGACAGCGCAAAGCCCGAGGATATGAACATTTATTACTCAAAGGAGCTTGAAGAAAAATACGGTGCGTTAGGAATTGAGCTGAATTTGGACTTTACGGTCGATAATTGCAAGGATAATGACGAAGAACATATCTGCGACAGACTTGTAGAGTATAATTTGTCGCAGGTGCCTGCAACTCAGAAAATTCATTTTGAAAACATAAATAAAAAATTCCTGAACGCAAACGGCGAAATCATCGCAGGCTGCGTTGCAAGAATGTACTGCTGGAATGTTCTTTATGTTGATATTTTGTGGGTGGAGGAAAACTACAGGCATCAGGGTTTAGGTACAAAGCTTCTTGAATTTATTGAAAATACAGCAAAAGAAAAAGGCTGTTATCTGATTCATCTTGACACGTTTGACTTTCAGGCAAAGGATTTTTATTTAAATCACGGCTATGAAATTTTCGGCACATTAAAGGATTGTCCGAAAGGTCATTGCAGGTATTATTTAAAAAAGAGCATATAACATAATACACATAAAAAATGAATTCTATATTATTTAAAATTCCATAAAATACCTTGTCTTTAAATTGAAATTTCGCTATTATTTTCAGTATAAAAAATTTGTGAGAACAAACAATATTAAAGCAACTTATGCAACCGCCGCAAATTCTTTTGCGGTTAAAAAATCGGTGAAAATTTTAAATTTAAATAAAGGGAGATTTCAGATATGAAGGCGACCGGTATTGTAAGAAGAATTGACGATTTAGGCAGAGTAGTTATTCCTAAGGAAATCCGCAGGACTCTGCGTATTCGTGAAGGCGACCCGTTACAGATAACACTGACAAATGAGGATTTGTTCTGCAAGGCAATGCTGAAATTAGGCGAAAGAATGGGAGTATCATAATACATACAAATATGTTGTACAAAAGGTCGGCTGACCGTTAATCGATTAGCCGACCTATTTTAAACTATTTTATTATTTGAACAGTGTTTTGTTTTTTCATATTTCTCAATTTCTTTAATCCCCATTTGAAATACGAATCCATTAGTATAAACATAAAATTATTTTCGCTCAATTCTGCAACAAATTCTTCTATTGAAAACGGTCTGTAACCAAAAGGATTTATGTTATCTATACATTCATCTTTGTCACCATTTGCATAAATCCGAAAAAAATTTCAAGGTATCCCTTGGCTTTACACGATAATAATATTACAATATAACGAACAACTTTCCCTCTTGCTTTTGCAGGAGGGATTATTTTTATTAATTTTATGCTTTTATATGTAGTAACATTAAAAACTTTTTCTCCTTAAATTGCATATAATTATGCAATTTTTTCCGTTTTTATTTCTATAAGTGAGGAACGGTTATATCAATTCCTCATATCGCGAAAGAAAGGAGAAAAAAATATGATACTAAAGAAAATATCAATACATAGTTTTTGCGATAATTATAAGCGTGAAAAAATCACGCAGTACGAATACAATGTCGGAAGCTTTGCATTTGAATTGTATGACAGCAAGGAAAATCCTGTTAATCTTTCCGACTGTAAATCAGCGGCTTACTACGGTACAAAGGCTGACGGAACATTAATCGGAAACGAGTGCGAAATTGCCGATAACAAGGTGATAATTACACCTACCTTACAAATGACAGCCTGCGCAGGCTTACTTAAGGGAATTATCGAATGTCAATTTGAAAGCGGCAACATACGATTTTACGGCATTGATTTTGACATCCTGCCTGCTCCCGTAAAGGCTGAAATCGCAAGCACAGACGAATTTACTGTTTTTGATAAAACGCTTGCCGAGGTCAGGGAACTGCTTGCGAAGGCAGAAAACGGAGAATTTAACGGGACAGACGGAATCGGAATAACAAATTCTGAAATCAACGCAAGCGGCGAGCTTGTCCTGACTTATTCCGACAATACTGTTGCTAATCTCGGCGTTGTGGTAGGTGCCGATGGTAAGGACGGTGCTGACTTATCAAACGAGGTCGAGGACATCAAAGCCTATATCGGCTACACCGACAGCGATATCCTCGGCTTGCAGGTCGATTTTGAAAACAAGATATTCACACGTCTTGCAGGAGCAGTCGGACTCTCGGCAGGCTCGGACTTTGACCAATTCGCAATGTACGGCGGCAGAAAACGCTGTAATGTTTCAGATGACGGAGCAATCACCGCATATTACGGCGATGAAGGCTTTGCCGATGACGGCTCAAACGGTCAGGTTATGGTATATCAGCCGAAATTCTATTACAAGGTTGTACCACTGAAATTAGAGCCGATTGCAGGAGGCATAGGCTATCACCAGCGCAAGACAAACTTTTACATCAGTGCAACACCAAAGTCAGGTTTTAAGCTTCACCCTGCATTTTATGACAAAAACGGCAACGAGATTGACTACATCTTGTATTCAGCTTATGAGGGCAGTATGTATGATGTTTCAGCCGCTGAATATGTAAATGACGGAACAAACACAGATACTGCCATTGAAACAGGTGATTTGCTCTGCTCGGTAGCAGGCGTCAAGCCGATTTCGGGATTGTATAAAAAATTAACAAAATCAAATCTTGAATTGATGGCGCAGAACAGAAATTCAGGCTGGCATCTTGAAACTATAAAGGCTACTTCGGCAAACCAGCTGTTAATGATGATTGAGCTTGGAACGATGAACACACAGACTGCTGTCGGTCAGGGTGTAGTATCTATTACTGACGATACGGCTTACAACTGTTCCAGTCTTACGGGTTCGACCGCTGAACTTGGCAATGGTACAGGTCAGGCATCAGAAACTGTCAATGAAATCGGAGGTACTCAAACAGCTTATACAGAACATGGAAAGCTTGCAGTGTCATATAGAGGAATGGAAAATCCTTGGGGTAATATCTTTAAGCATATCAACGGCATCAATATATGGGGTAACGGCACAATGTCAGGCGGACAACCCTATATTGCCGATGATTTCAATTTTTCCGAAACTAAAAGCACCGATAACTATAAGCCTGTCGGATTCACCGTACCGAATACAAGCGGTTACACCAAAGCAATGGGTTACGGCGGCGAGAATTATAATTGGCTGCTGATACCGTCTGAAATCGGTGGAACATCTGCTTTACCGGTTGGTGATTGTTGCTATGTTGCCACAAACCTGAACGGTTACAGAAATGCTCTGTTCGGCGATTATTGGCTTCGCAACGATTATGCAGGCGG
Source organism: Clostridiales bacterium (assembly GCA_019415925.1). GTDB lineage: Bacteria > Bacillota > Clostridia > Oscillospirales > Acutalibacteraceae > Ruminococcoides. Next base: position 41,891 of record DXYG01000007.1, on the reverse strand, counting down.
ATTCTGTTGGAGCTGTAACAGCGGTGTCGGCGGTTATATCCGGTATATCGGCGGTCGTTTGATATATGTACCGACAGCAAAAGTATAAGGAGTGATTATAATGATTGATTACGGAATTGTAAGAAGCACGATAAAGCCTGATGAGGTTGAAATTGATGAATATTCGGTGTGGGTGAACAGCGACATCAAAGAAATTGAGGTGCAGTCAGAAGATGAAATTCATACCGAGTATGAATTTCAGCAGGTGAGATACACAAAGGACGAATACATAAAGCTGCTTGATGAGCGAAACTCAACGTTTGAGGCTCAGATAACCGACACTCAGCTTGCGTTATGTGAGCTTTACGAAGGGATGATGTAAATGGCAAAAGTATATGCAGACTTAATCCGAAAAGGACTGAAAACTATTAATGATGTGCCCGAAAGAATCAGGGCGCTGGTGCAGGTTATTCTGAATAATGAAATTGAGGATTAAATATGTCAGCATAGGTAAGAACGATTACTATAATGGCTGGAACAGAAACGGCACAAGACCTTATTATGGATAAACATAGTATCCGAAAGGGCATAAAAAGTATGAAAAATCCTTACAGACCGGCAATCTGTAAGGATTTTATTTTTATATTGCAGAAATGTTTCTGCAATATATTCATTGTTCAATTTCACTTGTTTAAAAAACTTCAATCTGTCGGATTTATTCTGAACGGGATATGCTGATATTTTATTACAACTAAAAATACATATCAAGGCAATGGACACCTAACGTCTGCAAAAAACTATCTTTTCTTTTCTCCCTTAACCAATTTGATGATTACCTTTCTTTTTATATACCCAACGATTAGCAAAATGGCAATTAAACAATAACGAATCACAAAAAAATTATATAAATAAATAACACACAAAGAGAATATTATGACCAGAAGTGAAATTGTTATAACTTTTTTATTGTCATAGACATTACCATATCCCATTCTCTTTAAATTGAAGCCATGGAATAATGCCAATAAAGCATAACATACTAATGTTGTATATCCGGCTGCGACAAAACCATAAATAGGAATAAAAATATAATTCAGCACAATATTCAGCAGTGCCGTAATTACGGTTGCCACTGTAATGGATTTCGTCTTTTTCAAAAACAGTTCAATTCTCATATAGAGCGTGTAGCATGCTGTAAAGAACACGCCTGTAGCTACGGCAGGAACAACATAAATTCCCTCATAATAACTCGTCGGTGCAAGAATCCTGATGATTTCAGGTGCAAACAAGGAGCAGAATATTGTGACTGCGCCAAAAAGAATCAGTACCTGATTGCCTCGTTTCTTTATAGGCTCTGTATTCTTCTCATCCATATGCTGATATATCCAAGGAGCATACGCTGCATCCACAGAATTCCAGAAGATAAGCATAATAGAAGCAACAGTGTATGCAACATTATAAATTGCTGTCTGTTCTGTTCCTACCAGTTTTGAAATCATAATACGGTCAGAGCTTGAAAGGACATACATGGATAAGTAATGGAGTATCAAAGGCAAATTAAATTTTAACGCATATTTCCAATAAGAAAAATTAATTCTGCCTTTTGCTTTGATAAAAGCAAAGATATGCATAGCAATGCCGATAGCAATTGATACCGACTCCGTTGCCACTATCTTTGCAATTGCCTTTTCACCATCCTGAACGAACAACACAGCAACAATTGCAAATCCTGTTGCTAAAATTGAGGATACTATCATTATAAAGGTAATCACTTTATATTTGTACTCAAATCGTTGTCGTGCCATCCAGAAATTATACGCAGGTGTGAATAAGCAATACAGCAGCATAACCACCATCAGGATAGTGGGCAGATCTATAATTGCACTTGTCCACTGATAAGCCAGCATATATACGCCTGTTACTAATAGTGTGCAGACGTTTGCCAAACACATTAAAGAAAATGTAAAATTATCCCGATCTTTTTTGAAGTCAATCATGCCGTTGTTGAACACACCCTGCGACATATTCAGTGTTGCAATAATATACAACACACTTTGCCACGATGTAAATGTTGACACGATTCCATATTCCCCTTGCGGCATTATTCTTGTAAAGATCGGTCCGCTGATCATGCTCATTCCCTTTTGGAAGAACTTTGCAAATATCAGTGCAAACGACGACTTTGCAACAGGTGACATGGAATTAAATTTTTCTACAAAGTGCTTTATTTTCCCCATTTTCCCAATCAAACCTCATTTGTAATCATTAATTTGGTGCGTTATGATCCCAGTTCACATTCCTTTTTATGACCTTCGCCGGAAGACCCCCAATCAAAACATTCTGTTCGTCAAATTTTCCTGATACACAAGCATTGGCTGCGACAATTGAAGCCGAGCCTATCCTGCTGCCTTTCAGTATTGTACTGTTTGATGACAGCCATACATGATTTCCAATCTCGACTGCCTTCGGAGAATTCAAAAGAGAACCGTCTTCTGTTGAAATGATCTGATGACCGTCGCCGTCGATCACACAGCAATTCCAACCGAGCAGACAGTCATCTCCGAAACGAATATCTTTTGCAGCAGAAACAATAAATCCTGCGTTAGCATAAAAATTTTTACCGAAGCTTAATTTTGCGTTTTTGCATACGGTAATTCTGCACCCACGGCTTATCAAGCATCTTCCCTGAAATTCCAACTGAGCATTTTCCTGAATATCCCAGAAACATTTCTTTTCATTTCCCATGCAAAAACTTCCGTCATGAATACCAATCTGTACAATTCCTCTTGATACCTGCGATAGTTTCACGGAGCCTCTCTTGCCCATATTTCTTACTTTACAAGAGTGAGATACGACCATTGGAAACCTGATTGCCTTAGAGAACGGGAAATAATAGAAATTAAAATAGAGTGTTTTCGGTATAGATAACAGCTTATGCAGTAGTTTCATCATATTTTCCTTTCATAGATCTTACGGTGCAGAATCCAATTGCTTTCATTCTGACATCTAATTATCATTTGTTAAATTTTAAATCGTTCTCTGTAAGATTCTCTTGACGGTTCCTTTGAATTTGTCATACCTGTTCTTTGCATCAGCATTGGCAGAAAACTTCTTCATAAGTTTTCTGTCGTACAACGGAGTAGGCTTTCTTAACAACCGCATCGCACTTATACTTGCCTGCATGGTAGCCTTTTTGAAATATTGATGCTTCTGAACGAATTGCAGATCTGCTTCACAATCCGGATAATCTTCAATACAGACCTCACCGCTCTGAATGATACGCTCAAAAAGAGCCTTTCCCTTTTCTGTCCTGCAAAAAACAATATTTCTTCCTTCTCTCTCATCAAAGGTCGGAAGTTTATTTTCGTTCATATACCATAGATCGCCGCAGGAAATGTCCGCCATTTCCCCAATGCCGTCAAGACAAAAACGGCACATCTTGCGAATATCTCTGCCAAGGGTTTTACCCCATGCATCTTGATACTTCATAGTGTACTTATGACCGTTTATATCCGTTGCAGTTGCATACCCCGGCCATCCGTTGCCACGGTAGTTCAGATCTGTACACTGCTCATAGTCACACTTCATTTTTTCAAGCAGTTTTTTATTTACATTTCGGCTGGGAGCTCCCGCACAAAAAAATGAAAACAAGTACACAATTTTCTGATCAATTTCAGGCTCCAGGCGCATCCAATTCCTTACAGCCACAATATCACAGGGTTTTCCGACCAATGCATATTTTTCTCCTGTCTTAAGAAGTGCTTTGATATCATAAAGCGGAGATGAAGACATATATCTGGAGCCGCAATGGTCTTTGACTTCCTGCGATGTCCTGCTGCAGTAAACTTTACTACCAATCGGGTCATCAAAATCCTTACCGATATGAATAATGCCGTCTATCATGCTGTTTTCGAGCAAATAACAGCAGAGCTGTGTGAGGATACCGCCTGAAGAAGCGTGATACCTCACGGCTTTATCGTTGGAATATGCAGTATAAACACATGTTCTGCGTCCCCATAGATGGCTGGAATCCATATCTGCACATTGATGACCAAACACGGGACAAAGCTTTTCCAGTTTATGCATTGTTATGTCATCATCGTCAGCAATCTGCGGCATTAAAAAGCCGTCATCATTCATATACATAGGAACTTCATACAAGGAATGGCATAAACCGCACCCGGTACAATATTCCTCACACAACACCTTGCTCTTTTTCATATTATTTTCCCCATATTTCATCCAAGCATTTGCTTGTTTCTGATATCAACAACTTATTCAGCTGTTCAATCTGCTTAGAACAGTTCTGCACTTTTTCTTCCAGTAGCTTATATTGAGCCACCCAGTCAAGTGTTTTTGTTAAGGCTTCTTCCGTTGAAAATTCTCTGCCTGAAATAATATAATCATAATTAAACTGCTTGTACAGACCTTCAAATTTTCGACTGTAAGAAAACGGGATGACTGCTGTACCGGAAGAGAATGCACCGATAGTTGCATGCATTCTTGCTCCGATAAATAAGTCCATAGAGGATATGTACGACTTAATGTCCATTGGTAAATCAAATGTCGGCGTCACTATCACACTAGGAAACTGTTTTTTGAGTTCCTTGCAGGGAATAGCATCATTGTCAACAATCTTTGGATTTTGGGTAAATACATGCTGAATAAGATGGATTTCCCATTCTCCGGAATCAACCAGCTTCTGAATCAACTCTGTCAGGTATCTGCGGTAATCTACGGTCAGTGAAAACTGATTGTCCTTAGTATATCCGCCGCTCCATAGCAGACCGGATGGATTAATACCGATTTTTTTCTTCTGATGTTCTTTTTTTTCTTTATGATACGGCAGCATAAAGGCAATGTCTGTTGTCCGAATCGCCTCTCTGCCTGATAATTCAAGTACAATGCTGTCGGAAAGTTCGTCTCTTGAAAAAACTGACGCCGCTTTTTTCATTACTTCCGCAGCTCTTTTTTTTGACTCTTCCGAATTGAACGGACCGTATGTCTGACTGCCCAGAACCAAAGGAACATTAAGGTTAATTACCTTTTCTTTCAATGCCGTACGCTCATTAAAACGCTCCATACCATATATATCTGTAAAGCTGTCTCCGGCTGTAAAATCAAAAATGACATCACATTTTTTAATCATACGGTCTTCCATAAATTTAAACGGTTTTGGAAAAGTGATGGGTGCGATATGATACCGCATGGTATCATATTCGATTTTCGGAAGCATTTTCTTTGACATACTGTTTGCGAAAACATACACATCATACTTCTCATTCCTTGAATTTGCAAGAGAATGTAATACTTCTAAAAAGCTGTATGCTAATGCAACACATCCTTTATTTCCGGAGATATATGATAAGCCCATCAAACCTATCTTTTTTGATTTTGCCATTTTGACTTCCTCCATTTTCCTTACTGTCATAATTTATGATGGAATATGTACGTTTTGGAGACGCTTATCTTTATCCAAAAATATATTTCTGGAATATAAAAGACCTGCAAGGATATAGTACAATCTAAAATCCGATTGAACTTTGAAAGTAAACATCGCCAGCATATAAGCAATTGAAAGCCAGAAAAACATTGATTCATAACTAAGTTTGCCTTCACTTGCTGATTTACGTTTTGCACTAATCGCCTTTTTAATGTTTCCGAACAGAAAAAACAGCAAACCGATTACGCCCAATATACCTGTATAATACAGTTGAGCCAAATAAGTATTTTCTATCGAAGTTTTATAGAAACCGCCATTCAGAAGTACTGAAAATCTTGAGGAATAACCCATTCCAAAAAACAAATTATCCTTTACTGCGTCATATATCCATCCAAATAAATCCAGACGATTACCTATTGCTCCTGCATTAGACCCGAATGAATCTAAAAGACTTGCTTCGTAACTTGAATCAAATATAACGGCAATCATATAGTATATATTATTTATTGCATCTATGACCGGTACTCCTAATAACTGCAAAATTATACCAATAAAAACAGCTGTTACAAATACTTTGATTACTATATCTATTCGTTTCAAAACGCCGGCTTTCAACCACAAGATTAACTGAATAATACCAAAAAAAAGAATTACTCCCCTTGATAGTGTAGAAAGCATATTAAGTATCAGTAACACGTATATAATTATGGTTTTAGATTTTTTGGTCTTGTTCTGATTTGTGATTCTATATAATGCAAGACAAGACATCATACCCAAAAATGCTCCGTAATTTATGAAATTATTACAAAAGCCTTGGCTTCGCCGCAAACCAAACCGATAAATATTAGACGCACTGCTCGTCTCAACACCGGCGATTATCTCGAATACATTTATTCCGGTAATTGTTTCAATAATTCCGAGTACAGCAAGGATTCCACCCACAAAAAGGATAGCGTCAATCAAACGCCAATATTTATCTTCTGTATCTACTGACCGTGGAATCATCAACAAAACCAGAATAAGCTCAAGAGCCTTAAAGAATCCCGTTATCGTATTTCCGTGAAAGAAGTAACCAAACAGCGTAATCGCTATGTATGCCAAATAAAAATAGCTCTTGCAAAATTTTAAATTAAAATTATTTATATATATTGTAATGCCCCATAGAATCAAAATAACTATATCTAATAATCCGAATCCTAATATTGTAATTTTAGTAAACACTATAATGTACAATACAGTGAACCATAAAAGAATATCAAATTTCTTTATCTTACCTAACTGCACAACACTAATATCTCCTTCCGCCATATTTTTATGGACGTGCCGTTTATGACGTACCCTTAAATGTTATAGTTTGCCTTAGATAAAACACTGTTTAATATGAAAACATTTATGCTTTTTAAGCACATATAACCTACAGCAAACTATTTGTAAAACATTATTTATCTTCAACAACATCTAACAGTACCCTGCAAGATTCCATATGATTTTTCAGATAGAACATTTTTTTACTGCGGGATTGTGGAAATCTCTCATTAGTCGAAGCGTCTTCAGCATGATAGATTATCAAATCCGGAGCATATACCGTTTTGCCTCCTTCATTCATAATCTTCTGATACAGAATATGCTCTTCGCAATACATAAAAGTTTTGTCAGTTAATCCATTATGTTTCTCAATATAATCTTTTGAGAAGATCAGAAAAGAACCATGCAGTTCCACATTTATTTGTCTTTTTGTGCAATCAAAAGCGGTCTTTTTTTTCTTATTTTTCTTATTTTTTTTCTTCAATTCCTGATACTTGTCATATATTCGCTGACAATGAAATTTCATAAGTTTTAAATAGCGGGCATCATAATTTATCATTCTCTGAATTTCCGCTCTTTCCCACTTTTTTGTTCTCACCGGGTTTGATATATAACGTCCGTCACCTGTTAAAATCATCGGTCCGAGTACATCAAAACGTTCTTTTTGGTATTCGGTATCCAGCCTTTTGCGGAAATCTCTCTGCAGCAATTCAGTATCATTATTCAGCATCACTATATACTGTGGGTTAAGATTCTCTTTAGCATATCGAATTCCGATATTATTACCTTTTGCAAACCCTAAATTTTTATCTGATTCCAGCACAATTACACAAGGATCATTTCCGTACTGATGCTTCACCTGTGCCAGAGCGTCATCAGGTGACGCATTATCAACAACAATGATGTTATAGTTTCCGGTCATACATCTGTGAATGGACTCAATACATCTCTGCGTCATTGAGAATGCACCATATTGTAATATAACGAAGGAAATCGGCATTTGTTCTGCATTATTCATAAGCTCATACTCCGTTTAATCAATTCCAGATATTTCATGGAACAAGTTTCCTCATCCATCTTTGCGGCAGTTTCAATGGCATTCTCAGCAATCATCCTTCGCTGCGACATTTCCATACCCATATATTCACTGATATATTTTTCAACATCCTGCTGCATCGAAGCTCTGTTTACTAAAAATCCATTCTGCCCGTTTATAATAACTCCGTCTATTCCTTCATCCTGCGTTCCAATCGGAACACACCCTACAGACATTGCTTCCAGATAGGTCAGTCCCAGCGTTTCATCCACACTTGGCATACAAAACATCTGCGCTTCTGCCATACTTTGAATGACTTCTTCTCTGGACATAGTACCCAAAAAGTTAACTCTCTCAGACACACCAAGATCAACAACCATTTTTCTGAGCTTTTGCTCCAATTCTCCCGCACCGACAATATCCAGGGATATATCAGGAATATCAGCAATCGCCTGTATCACTACTTCAGGATGCTTTCTCTTAATCAGTTTTCCGACATATATAACTTTGAATTCTTTTTTACTTTCTATCGGCACCTGCTTATCGGGTGATTGTTTTGGAATTCCCGAAAGAATCAGTTCCGGTTTCAGATTCTTCAGGTGAAATTTTGATACCCGTTTGTAGATTCCTAAAGAACGTGAAAATATCGCATCATACTGAGCGTCAAAAAGGTCAGGAGATACTCTGCCATGCTCCAGTTCTTCGGCATCCGTCTTATGCATAACTGCCACTGCAGGAATACGCTTGTTAAAGCATGAACGAATCTCATCTATAAAGCTTACTGCATAGCTCGGAAAATGTACGACAATGACATCCGGCTCTTCATCCGTTTTAGAAATCATTTGCCTGAACTGTTTCATAATATGGGCTGTCTGAACAGAATTATACTTTCCTTTCTGTCCCGGGTATTTTTGAACCTCAGTCAGATGAACCCTGACTTTATCTTTTTCAAACGCATAGCCATTACGATAATACTCACGGGATTCGTGGGAAAAATAACGTTTCGCAGCATGATAACTATGTGCATAAACATTAAACACAGTGACATTGTGTTCCTTTGCCCAGTATTTAGCCAGATAATGAACAGCATTTGTATTATGTATCAAATCCGGTCTGCCTTCAATATAATAAAACAATGTCACAACCAGAATATTCATCTCATCTCTTCCTCCACTGCGAATACATTAAGCCTCCCTAAAGCTAATTCTTTATTCCCGAGGCAGTAAGCATTTTGTCTGTAATGAAATCCCATGTATATTCTTCTCTAATTATCCTTTTGCCGGCTTCTGCAATAGAAGCAGCGTAATCAGGATTGTCAACATATCTGAGGATAGCATCGCACCACTTATCAACGTCAAACTCCTCAACAATCTGACCGCAGGAACCGTCTGCCATAAGCGTCAGACTACCGCCATTACGGCTTGAAACGACGGGTACTCCAAAATACATTGCCTCCAGCAGCACCATTCCGAATATTTCCAATTTAGAGGGGAGCAGGAATGCCTTAGCCAGAGGATAAATATATTTCAGTTGCGGATTATCCAATCTTTCAAGATGGTAGATGCCCGCCTTTTCAATCTCGGACAACTGAGCATCATATTTCTTTGCGTAATCTGCGTCCTTCTTACCCAACAGTTTTTCGACCGCAGACACTTTACTCTTTCCAATCAATACCAATTTGATATCCGGTCTCTTTTGGCGCACTCTTTTATACACATCCAAAAGGAACGGATAATTTTTCCGCTCAATCAAAGAGCCTACATACAAGAGGCACGTATTTTCCCGCATATACTGCATCAGTTTCTGCGTTTCCGGCTTGATTTCCACATGTTCAAAACGGGTTGTATCCAACGCTACACCAACATTGACAAGCCCCGTATATCCCTTCTTTTCCATGAACTCATAGGCCAAAACGGACTTTACAAATTTGTGTTTGATTTGACGATTCAGTTTTTTTGTCAGGCACAGGTCATAAATTGGTGATAGAAACTTTGGCATGAACATATTGTAATACGGGCCTGTGTACATTACCACCTTATCTGATTTGCAGGACATCAGGTAAGTCTGCAACTGGTAGTACTCCTGACAAATAATGAGGTCATACTTATCCAAAAAATCCCGATTGCAGATTTCCGTGTTTATACCCCAACGCAAAAACCTCTTTCGTGGAAGTTCGATGCATTTGGCACGGCAGCCATCCTTCTCATAGAAAACAACCTCTTTTCGAGGCTCGTTTCTCTTGAAGGTAATAAAGTCGTAATTAAATCCTTTATTTACTAAGCTTTTTCCTATCCCGACCTGCTGTACATTGTAGCTGTTGAGATCAAGATCATTTGGTGCAGATCTTACAAACAAAATGCTTTTCATTTATTTCTCTCCTAAAAATATTCCTATAATAACAAGCAATTATTTATTACGACTATAAATCATCCAATTCACTAATTTGTCAAGCCATCGCTTGACTAAAAAACTAATTATATTGAATCACTTTCCGTATTGCTTTTAGCTTTTAGCCTTTTAATCACTACTTATCAATCGCACACATAAACGCCCGCAGACCGATTATTTATTTACCTTTTGTCCGTGAATTTCTAAAATCTTAAAGTGTGTTTTTCTCTTTTCCACTGGAGGCAACTGCATATAATCACCATATGTAAATGTCAAATATTCATCATACATATCCATTCCTCTAAGCTCAATATCTTCAAAAGGATACATTTTTCCTTCGCCATAAAACTTAGAAGGCACTATTTCTCTTGTGCGGTACGCACCCATAATATTTCCGATATATTTTGCACCTTCAATTTTTTGTTTTCGTAATAATTTATCTATTTTTTCCTTCTGCTTATACGGTGTTGTCATCTTTTCAATAGGAATGCGTTCCATTATCCATAAAAGCATCTTCTCTGCTTTGCTACGAGGGCGTTTTCGATCAATTGAATCCTTATAACAAAGAGACATCAGTGCTCTGTGATATAGCACTCGAAAATAGTAAATTTTTCTCAACAAATTGTTGTTGGGTGTACCATCTATCGGAAAAATATCGATTGAAGCATTAGTATATTTGTTTTCGTTTCCTATTCGTTCTTCTACTACCTTTGTATCTGTATCTAAAATTCGTGTTATGTAGTAATGGTATTCAGAATCTGTACGATAGTTTACTAACTTAAGATGAGAAGAAAGTTCCTTCGGAGCAACATCAAGAAATCTGTCATAGTCTTTGCGTGGCATTCCTAAATCAATATCGTCGTCCCATGGAATAAACCCCTTATGGCGAATCGCCCCAAGCATGGTTCCTCCAAGCATAAAGTACTTAAACCCATACCTCTCACAAATATTCACTACCTCTTTTACAATATCTAAATCCACCTGATGAAGTAATTCCATATTATTCATTAGTTATTCCTTTTCTATATCTTTTGTTTTATCAAAAATTATTTTTCTGATTTGAGTACTGCTTGTACCCTGTGTATATGGAAAATATATAATTTCGACTGACTTATCTTTAAAGAACGCTTCATATCTATTAAATCTATCTGTACCCTTATAATCGCTACCAACAAACAGTTTATTGTAATGCCATAAATTCCAAGCATCACTGTCCTCAGGACAGGACTCAACTACCTTATCGACATATCTGCATGCACCAACGATTTGTTTCCGCTCATCAAAAGGAATAAATGTTTCTTTTCCTTTATGCTTTGCATCAGGATGAACACCCACAATCAAATAATCACACTGTTGCTTCGCACGGTGTAATAGATTTAAATGACCAACATGAAAAAGGTCAAAAGTTCCCGAAAGATAACCAATACAAATTCTTTGCTCGGTAATCACTCTACCGGACCGAATTTTATACTCATAGCTATGAAGACCATACGCATGTGGATCATTCTGATATTGTTCAATTACCCCTTTAAATGTTTCAATATATTTTGGAATATAAAGCTCTGTGCGAGAAAACATTTTATTTGTTATCTCTTCCGCTAATGCTTCAATTTTTGTAAGATTATTTTTTCCACCATTGAACCGTGTTCCCGAAACAGAACCTGGACACACATTTAATATCCTATTATCTGTACCTGAAACCTCTAACTCAATGTTCACACTTTCAATAAAACGGCAAAGTGCCGCTTTCGATGCAGCATAAACTGAAAACAAAGGGGAACTTACCCAACCGGCAATGGAACCCATTATTCCACAGAAAAAAGTCTTTTTACTTTTCAATTTATCATAAAAATAACGCACAATTTTCATACATGCAGTTGCGTTTACCTGCATCAAATTCTGAATTTCTGCAGGATGAAGATACTCAAAATTCGTTACTCGACCAAAACCCGCTGTTATCATTAAACATTCAATATCATCATCTTTACTCATTATTTCAAATAGATCTTCATTAAAGTCTAGTAGATTGCATGGAAAATAGTTTGCATTATCAATCTCTTTATCTGGCATGACAATATCCAGGATATTAATACTATATCCTCTGTCTGAGAGAGATTTCGATATTGCCAAGCCTATTCCGTTACTTCCGCCAACAACAACAGCTTTCTTCATCAAATCAATCCCCTTTTAGAATCACAACAATGTAAATATAGCTATTTAATAAACAACTCTTCATATCTGTCACAGATATACTGCCAGCTGTATGCATCCTTTATTCTCTGCTTAGCTTTCTTTCCACACTCAGCTCTCTTTTCATCCGAAAGCGTGTCTGAGCTGTCAATCAAAGAAGCTAAATTGCCCTTCTCTTTGCTCCAATACAAAGCCGCATCCTCTGCAACCTCACGATTAAAACCAACATCTAAAAGCAAGTTAAGGTCAGTACTGCCCAAAGCCTCCAACAAACTCGGATTTGTTCCGCCAACCTCGTGACCGTGGAAATACGCATAAGCGTTTTCTCTTATCTTCATCAAAAGCTCCTGGTCATAAACTGTGCCTGCAAATTTGATTCTATTGTCAGAACGAAAATGCAATTTCTGTTCCAGTTCGTCCAGAAATTTATCATTTACATTTGTAATAATCGCAAAATCCTTTTTGCTTTTACTGAGCATAAACTCCCGTATCATAGTTTCATAATTGTTCTCGGGTACAAAACGGCCGACTACAAGATAATAATTTTTCGCAGTCAAACCTTTACTTTCATACCATTTGAGCAAACTATCATCATCATTTGCAAGCTTGCTCTTTCTTGTTTCTGCTCCGTATGCAATAAAAGTGGTCTTTGGATTGCTACCCTTGATTCCTTTGCCGTCATATTCCTTATGTATGTACTTCTCAATATTTACAGAGTCACATATGGCAAGATCTGACCACTTCACCATCATTTGCTCAGATACCTTCCAATACTTTCTTATCGGAGCAGACCACTTTGCTCTCATCCACTCATGTCCGTCAGGATTCAGGTAAACCTTTCCGCCCAATTTATGAATTTCCTTATAAAAATGCTTCATAAACGGTCCGATACGACAAGCCATAATATACACGATAGGGTGAGATATTTTCTGCTCTTTAATAAATCTACAGCATTTCTTCAAAGCAGCCACATCATAATAAATTGCCTGTGCAGGTCCCAACTTTTGCGGAATTTTAATTCGGAAACAATGCGCATTGTGATATGTAAACTCATGGTCGTTTATAATTTCTGCTCCCTCTGTTGTATATGGATCCATACAGCCGTCACCATTAGCTTTACAAGCCACATGATATTTAATTCTGCTGTTATTCCGGTGATACTCCGTCAGCTTATTGATAAATGTTTCATATCCGCCATAAGCTCCCAGAGATTTTGCACCAACTAAAAAAACATGTTGCATATTCTCTTACCTTTTCTTATAAAGCCTGTCTTTTTTTAAATTAATAATTTTCTTTTCTGCGTAATTAATAAGTATCTGCATGATATATGAAAAAACGATAGTACCAAAAATTACCAAGCATACAGTTATAATGTACTGAAGCCACCCATTACCAAATTTCGTTGTTAAATGTAGTTTCTCTATTATTCTAAATACAAGCATGTGCGAAAGGTAAATCTCCATACTAAGTCCGCTGATAAAGGATGCAATTCTGTTATTCCCTTCAATTGAAATTGCGAAGCACATTAATAAACAAGCTACTAATAAAACTGTCAAAGCATTACTATTTAACCAGTAGTAAACCAAGAGTGAACATAAAACTATAGGCAAATAAACATACCATTTGACTCTTGTCAGACTCTCTCTATATAAATAGAGCAAACCTCCGGCAAAGAAATAGCATAGCGAAAAAAGAATATTATTTCTATCCAGCATAAAGTAATTTGCACAGATATAATGTAAACCGATAGAAACTGCAAATGCCGCCCATGCCCGGGATTTCTTTTCTATTAGGACACAAAAGAATGGGAAAATAAGATAAAATATAAAAACAGTTCCCAAATACCAGCCAACACCAATTACTGATAACGACTGAGGAATAAATCCATGAAGTAAAGTCATTTCGACAATACCTTCCATCAACGATGATGTGCTAAGCTCTATCGTCAAATCAATGAAGATAAGCAACATAAAAAACGGGAGGATCTTTAAGTATCGTTTTTTGTAAAAATCTATCCAATTAATTTTCCCATTCATTACTTTATCAAAATATCCGCAGCACATACCAAAGGCAGATATTACCATAAACAAATAGACAAAATCCGTCAGTGACGGAATAAATTGATTATATATAAATCCACTGATAGAGTAATCTGTATTAGCACGGATATGCATCATGGCAATTCCTATACAAGCCACGGCTCGCAACCAATCTAAGCCATAGTATTTTTTCTTATCTTTCATATTTCTTTCTTTTCCTTAGTCTTAAAATTTAAAAGTATCTTTCAAACCGAGCCACTTCTGATCTTTATCGCTCAGATTCAATACAACTCCGTCTACGCTATAACCTTCAGCACCTGCTGTACCTTTATATTCACCAACCAATTTAGGCCACTTAATGCCAATCTCCGGGTCGTTCCAAGCCATACCGCCCTCATCATTGGGATGATAGAAGTCATCGCACTTGTAGCAGAATTCTGCGGTATCGCTCAACACAAGAAAGCCGTGTGCAAAGCCTCTCGGAATGAGGAACTGCTTTTTATTTTCTTCTGTAAGCTCTATACCGTACCATTTGCCGTATGTATCACTGCCGGAGCGCAGGTCAACTGCTACATCAAATACAGAGCCTTTAATAACTCTTACCAATTTTGTCTGTGGAAAATTCTTCTGAAAATGAAGTCCACGAAGCACACCCTTCACGCTCATTGACTGGTTATCCTGAACGAAATTGATGTTTATTCCGTTTTCTTCCATATCACGCTGACTGTAGGTTTCCATAAAATATCCACGGTTATCACCGTGAACAGCAGGTGTTATTACACACAACCCCTCTATTCCACCTACATTTTTCTCAACTATAATCTGTCCCATTTCCTTATCTCCTTAAAGCTGAGCTTCTTTCAAATATCTGCTGACAGCGTCCTGCCAAGTCGGAAGCGGTGTAAAACCGTTTTCAATCAGCTTACTTTTATCAAGTCTGCTGTTAAACGGACGTGCCGCTTTGCTAAGTCCATACTCTTGCGTAGTTACAGGTGTTACCTTTGTCTTTAAACCGTACTGACGGTAAAACTCACAGCAAAAATCATACCAGCTGATATATCCGCCCTCGTTAGTAGCGTGATAATAGCCATACTTATCTGTTTCGCACATATCGACAAGCAGTCTTGCCAAATCGTATGTATAGGTCGGTGTGCCTATCTGGTCATTTACAACACGGACTTCATCGTGCGTTTTTCCGACATTTATCATAGTTTTGATAAAGTTTTTACCATTTGCACCGAATACCCACGCAATACGGACAATAAAGTATTTTTCAAGTGTATTGTTGACTGCAAGCTCGCCCTCTAACTTTGTCTGACCATACACATTCAGTGGCTTATAGTCCTTGCAATCAGGTTTCCAAGGCTCTGTTCCCTGTCCGTCAAACACATAGTCGGTAGAAAGATACAGCATTTTACAGTCAATTTCTTTGCAGACATCAGCTATATTTTGTGTTCCGCCAACATTAACGGCACGCACCCTCTCTACTTTGTCATCATCCTCTGCCATATCAACGGCAGTCCAAGCCGCACAGTGAATTACAGCGTCAGGTTTAATATCTGTTATCACATTTTCAACTGCATCTTTATCTGTAATATCAAGTGCAACATAAGGTGCAGTTGTTACAGCTGAACCGTCTGACACACCGCTGTAAGCCGATTGTATGTCAGAGCCGACGCCCTCATATCCACGCTTTAGCAGTTCGTTCATAACATCGTGTCCAAGCTGACCGTTTACGCCTGTAACAAAAAACTTCATTTTCACACAACCTTATTTTGCGTTATATTTCAGATTTTGCTTTATACATTTCTTCATAGTATTTCTGATAATTACCGCTTGTTACATTATTCATCCATTCTTCGTTTTCAAGGTACCAGTCAATAGTCAGAACAATACCCTTTTCAAACGGTGTTTCAGGATACCAGCCTAGATCGTTTTTAATCTTTGTCGGATCTATACCATAACGGCGGTCGTGACCAAGACGGTCTTCAACGTGCTTGATAAGCTCTTCGCTGATACCGTCATCGTTCAATCTGTCGTGAAGCTGCTCAATAATAGTCTTAACAATAAAGATATTCGGGCGCTCATTATGACCGCCAACGTTGTAAACCTCGCCGACTTTTCCTCCGTTTGCAACCATATCTATTGCCTTGCAGTGATCCTCTACATACAGCCAGTCACGAATCTGCATACCGTCACCGTAAACAGGGAGCTGTTTGTGATGCTTCGCATTATTAATCATCAGCGGAATCAGCTTCTCGGGGAACTGATACGGACCGTAGTTGTTAGAACAGCGGGTAATATTTATCGGCATACCGTATGTATCGTGAAAAGCCATAACAAAATGGTCGGCACTGGCCTTTGACGAAGAATACGGACTGTGGGGAGAAAGCGGAGTAGTTTCCATAAAATATCCCTCTGCACCGAGTGCGCCGTAAACCTCATCTGTAGAAACCTGAAGATACTTTTTGCCCTCTTTCCACGTCTTTGCTTCTGCGTCATACCAAGCCTCTTTTGCTCTCTGGAGCAGATTCACAGTACCCATAACATTGGTCTGAACAAAGATTTCGGGATTTGCAATACTTCTGTCAACGTGGCTTTCTGCCGCAAAGTTAATCACATAGTCAAAATCATATTTTTCAAACAGACCTGCAACAAGCTCCTTGTCGCAGATATCTCCCTGTACGAAAATATGGCGTGAATCTCCCTCCACGCCTTTAAGATTTTCAAGATTTCCCGCATAAGTCAATTTATCAAGGTTTACGAGGAGAATATCCTCATACTTTTTCAGCATATAGTAAACAAAATTTGAACCAATAAATCCGGCACAACCGGTAATCAGATATTTTTTCATATCGTTCCCCTACTTTTTCCCTCTTAATAAAGATAATCTATGTACTTTCCATCAAGCACATCTTTCAGATACTGACCGTACTGATTCTTTTTCAGCACTTCATAAACCTCAAGTACATCCTCTTTGGTAATCCAGCCGTTGAGATATGCGATTTCCTCAAGGCAGGCAATTTTTCTGTGCTGATGTGTTTCTACCGTTTTTACAAAATTTGTAGCGTCAACAAGACTTTCGTGCGTACCTGTGTCAAGCCAAGTGAATCCCTGTCCGAGCAATTCTACATTTAACGCTTTATTCTCAAGGTAAATTTTGTTGAGATCTGTAATTTCAAGCTCTCCCCTTGCTGACGGCTTGAGATTTTTTGCATACTCTACAACATTGTTATCGTAGAAATAAAGACCTGTTACACAGTAATTCGAATTAGGATTTTCGGGCTTTTCTTCGATAGAAACAGCCTTTCCGTTTTCGTCAAATTCAACAATACCGAAACGTTCGGGATCATCAACATAATAGCCGAAAACAGTAGCACCCTTTCCGGACTCCGCATTCTTAACAGCAGCTTTAAGACGCTTTTTCAGACCGTGTCCTGCGAAAATATTATCTCCCAGCACCATCGCAACCGTATCATCACCGATAAAATCAGCGCCAATAATAAACGCCTGCGCAAGTCCATCAGGTGACGGCTGAACAGCGTAGGTCAGATTGACGCCAAACTGACGTCCATCGCCCAATAAATCCTTAAAGCGAGGTGTATCCTGTGGAGTTGAAATTATGAGAATATCCCGAATGCCTGCATTCATAAGTACAGACATCGGGTAGTAAATCATAGGTTTATCATAAATCGGAAGTAACTGTTTAGAAGTTACTTTCGTCAATGGGTACAAACGTGTACCGGAACCTCCGGCTAAAATAATGCCTTTCATATTCTTTCTCCCGATTAATCTCTTTGAAAAATATCCCTTGTATAAACCTTATCCTTCACATCATCAAGGCAGTTGTCATACCTGTTTGCAATTATTGCGTTGCACATATTTTTGAATTTTTCCAAATCATTGACAACCACACTTCCAAAGAAGGTTTCGCCATCCTCAAGCGTCGGTTCATAAATTACTACTGTTGCGCCCTTTGCTTTAATCCGCTTCATAACTCCTTGAATGGAGCTTTGGCGGAAATTGTCGCTATTACTCTTCATAGTCAGGCGGAAAACACCGACAGTTGCAGACTTTTCCTTGCTCTTGCTGAACTGGTTATCTTCCTCATAGCCGTAATATCCCGCCATTTTCAGCACACGATCAGCAATAAAGTCTTTTCTTGTTCTATTACTCTCAACGATGGCAGACATCATATTCTGAGGAACATCTGCATAGTTTGCTAACAGCTGCTTAGTATCCTTCGGCAAGCAATATCCGCCGTAACCAAAGCTCGGATTGTTGTAGTGAGTACCAATACGAGGATCAAGGCACACTCCGTCAATAATCTGTTTTGCGTTCAAGCCTTTGCTTTCTGCATAAGTATCGAGTTCATTAAAATATGCAACTCTTAAAGCAAGATATGTATTGGCAAAAAGCTTTACAGCCTCTGCTTCGGTAAATCCCATAAACAAAGTATCTATATTCTCTTTAATTGCACCCTCTTGCAGAAGCTCGGCAAAAGTATGTGCCGCATCTAATAAGCGTTCGTCGTTTAAATCAGTGCCGACAATAATTCTTGACGGATATAAATTATCGTAAAGAGCCATACTCTCACGCAGAAATTCCGGACTGAAGATAATGTTATTACTGCCGGTTTTTTTACGAATACTCTCAGTATATCCGACAGGAATGGTAGATTTAATTACCATAATCGCATTCGGATTATATTCCATAACCAGCTTGATTACAGCCTCAACCGCAGATGTATCGAACTTTTGAGTATTTGAATCATAATTGGTCGGTGTGGCAATAATAATGAATTCTGAGTTTTTATAGGCAAGCTCAGCGTCAAGCGTTGCCGTCAGGTCAAGTTCTTTTTCTGCCAGATATTTTTCTATATAATCATCCTGAATCGGTGACTTTCTCTGATTTATCATTTCAACCTTTTCAGGAATGACATCAACCGCATAAACCTTATTTTTTTGTGCCAGGAGGGTTGCAACAGAAAGACCTACATATCCTGTTCCTGCAACTGCAATTGTATGTTTCTTTTCCATATTTTCAATTTCTCCTTAATATAACATTATTTACAAACATTTATTTTCGTATCTTTTCGGTATTATAGACTTGTCCAGTCAGTCGGAGCCGCAATAACAACAAAATCTGCGTCAGTATATGCTGCTTTTGCATCTACTGTTGCAGTCAGATCAAGCTCCTTTTCAGCCAGATATTGCTCGATATAGTCATCTTGAATCGGAGATTTTCTATTGTTAATCAGGTTTACTTTTTCTTCTATAATATCTACAGCAAAAACCTTGTGATGCTGAGATAACAATGTGGCAATAGACAATCCCACATAGCCTGTACCCGCAACTGCAATCGTTTATTTTTTCATGATATTTCTCCTCGTTATGTTTATTATTAATTAAAAACATTTCAGATTGAGCCGTATTCTCAGCTCTCTTAACCATGACAATTACTCTTCAACGCAAAAACAGTCCTTTAAATCTTTAAACGAAGCATATCCTGTAGAGTTGAAATTATGAGAATATCCCGAATGCCTGCATTCATAAGTACAGACATCGGGTAGTAAATCATAGGTTTATCATAAATCGGAAGTAACTGTTTTGAAGTTACTTTCGTCAAAGGGTAAAGACGT
This sequence comes from Clostridiales bacterium, assembly GCA_019415925.1. Lineage (GTDB taxonomy): Bacteria > Bacillota > Clostridia > Oscillospirales > Acutalibacteraceae > Ruminococcoides. The sequence goes on along the minus strand of DXYG01000007.1, from coordinate 21,870 downwards.
GTTCCGGAACCGCCTGCCAGAATTATACCTTTCATATGTACCTCCCAAATCATCTTCCTTGTTTTGTAAAAACTGCAATAATCGTTTTAAAAATTATTTTCCAGTCAACAAGAAAACTGCGCTCACGGATATACTGCAGATCCATCTCAACCCATTCGTCGAACGAAATGTCATTTCTGTTTGGCTGAATTTGCCAGTAGCAAGTCAGACCCGGCGTTATAAACAATCTCTGAGTCTGATAAACAGTATATTGCTTAACCTCTCTGGGCAACGCAGGACGAGGTCCCACAATACTCATATCACCCTTTAAAATATTAAAAAGCTGCGGAAGCTCATCTATGCTTGTTTTTCTTATAAACTGTCCGACTCTTGTAATTCTTGGATCATCGGTCATTTTAAAAGCAGGTCCATCCATTTCATTATCTTTCAGCAATACCTGAAGTCTGTCTTCTGCGTCAACAACCATTGAGCGAAATTTATACATTTTAAATTTTTTGCCGGCTCTTCCGACTCGTATTTGCGAAAAAATAGGACTGCCTTTAGGATCATCAATAATGATAGCAATAGCTGTAATGAACATAACGGGAGAAAGAACAATTATGGCTATAAGTGAGAATAAGATATCCTGAAGTCTTCTTAACCACCAGTAACCGTGTCTTGTTTTTATATTAGCATAATAATCAATATTATCCTCAGGCATAACATTTCTTTCGGGAACTTTGCATTTCTTTCCTTTTGCATATATCTCTTCCGTCAAAATTACACCCCTCTCGCCAAAAAACAAAAGGTAAAATTAATAGCCTTATTCTACGTAATAACCGTATCTGTATTCGCCGCCGTATTTGCGTTTGCCGACAGGTTCAACATCGTTAAATATCGCACCGATAATATTGGCTTCGGAGCGTTTAAGTATCTCAATTGTTTTTTTGTATTCCCTGATGTCGGTAACATTATCTCTTACAACTACAACAACACCGTCAGTTTGCTTAATTATAGGTAAAGCGTCTATTACTACGCCAATCGGAGGAGTGTCAAAAATAATATAATCATATTGCTTTGAAAGCTCTTTGATTAATTCTTTCATATTTTCACTTGACAATAACTCTGACGGATTCGGAGGAATAGTACCGCAGCAGATAGCGTCAAGATTGTCCATTTTGGAATTATAAATAATATCAGAAACCTCACATTCAAAATTGAGGTAATTTGTAATTCCTTTGTCAACAGGTATTTCGAGTACCGTTTGTATTCTCGGTCTTCTCAAATCACAATCAATAATCAATACCCTTGTATCAACCTGCTGTGCAAGTGCAATAGCAATATTAACCGCAGTAATAGTCTTTCCTTCGGATTTTGCAGAGCTTGTGAAAGAAACCATTTTACAGCCTTTTTTTACAATCGAATACGCAATATTAGTTCTTGCTTTTTTATAAGACTCTTTAATCTGAAAACCGACTGCTTCAGCATTGAGTTTTACATCTTGTGCAGAGCCTCTTTTTGGATACTTTTTCATACTGACTCCCTCTTATCTTTTCTTTTTTCCGTTAGATTCATTTACTGCGTCAAATTTTGGAATAGCTGCAAGAATCGGAATATCTCCAATCATAGTCAAATCCTCGTTGTATCTCATCTTTTTATCGAGGAATGCTCTGAGTAATGAAATTCCGACAGATATAACAAGACCTGCTATCAATGCAATTATCACATTCTTTTTCTCACTCGGAGATGACGGAACTGTAGGAAGCTGAGCATAATCAACTATCTTAAGTGTTGCTTTGGATTTAAGTCTTGAAATAGCCTCAGGTGCAATCTCGCCGACCGCATCGGCAATAAGCTTTGAGTCATTTGGAGAAGAGGAAGTAACCTTAGCGTCAAAAATCTCCGTTTTTTCATCGCTGCTGAAAGAAATCATTTCGCTGAGCTGCTTAGCAGTATATTTGTTGTTTATATGCTCGGAAAGCTCTGTGTAAAAAGTATTTGTGTTAAGCATTTTAATGTATGTATTAACAAGATTCTGTGCATAGGTTTGCTCAGAAAGTATATTGTAGTTGGTTTTATTTTCGCTGTCGGTTGAGGTATCAACATATAGCTGAATTGATGATGTATATGACTTTGGGATAAAATATCTTGTTATAAAAAAGCTTCCGACGGCACAAATAAGCGTAATTACAATAATAAAAGCCGCATTTCTCTTAATGATGTTCCATATATCTGTCAATGACATAACAATTTCATCCTTTTCTTCCATAGGACTACCTCCAGTTTACATATTTATTGCATTTTACAGTATTATTATACTCCAACAGCCCTTTTATTTCAACACAATATTTTATTTTTTAGCTTTTCGACAAAATTTGTACGAGTTATTTATTGTTATTCACCAAGAAATTAAGATATTAGTAATTTTCACATAGTAATACATAAAGACTTTTCAGTGAGAAAGCTATATAAGTAAAGTTACCTTGCTTTTTAGCGTGATTATGGAAAAATATTTACTATTTAATATCTACTGAATAAACACCAATTTATAACTACGAGCAAAGAGTAATAGCAACGCCTCCCTCTGTATTTCAATTTTTCTTATGTTGAGGAGCAGAACAGACATAGCGATGCTGTGGCAAGTTGTTTCTTTCAATCTTGTCACTATCATACCCATACCACACTTGCGCTTCGTCTTTTTTTCAGCCTCTTTTTCAATCTCTTTCTCAAGCCTTGATTGCTCTGCTTTAATAATCATCTCGTTTATTTCTCCTATGATTTCAGGAGTCAGGCGCTTGCGGAAATACACCATCATCGAAGAATCAAAAGGAGGCTTGCTGTCGTCAAACTCCTTGTAGCCGCAAAAGTATTGAAGATATGGATTTTCCTGAATTTGAAGAGGAATTTCATTGTCGGAAAAACTGTATCCGCCTGAATAATTCTTGCGCCGAGACCTAATCGCAGAGATTTTGCAACATTGCCTTTCTTGTTGGAGAAAAGTTTTGCGTACTTCTTCTCAATTTCCAACCAAGGAATTATCTGCGCACGCTTCACCCAGCGGTTGCTGTTTTTACGATTCATACCAACCGGTTGACCAAAATCCTCAAGGCTTATCTTGTCCGTTGTTCGAATTTATACATATTGCTCATCTCCAAATGCAAGCTTTTTGCGGTGTTTCCGCCGTTTTCCTTCCATTTATTATATCACTTTCAGCCTGTTTTGTCAGTATTTATCAGGGATTTTGGGTTGTTCATATCAGGGATTTTGGTTTGTTCAGTTGGTATTACGTAATAATATCGCCAATCGTCAAATCTCGTTTTGACTTACCTATGATGCACCCCAATCTATTAGAGTTATTTTACTTTTTTGTACCTGGAGTTATGTAAACTTTTCCGAACTATGTTCTATAGAGTACGTTATGAAAAGTCTACATAAAGTTTACAAAATGGCTTATCCAAGGCGTAAAGTTTACAAAGATATTGTCACAAATCAACTTTTCAAAATTTCAATTTTGTGACAATATTTGTAGACTTTTTTGTAGACTTTTGTGACAATATTTGCGGACTTTTGTGACTATATTTTTGATACTAATAAAATCAGTGTTCCGATTTGAAAGCGCCAAGTTGGCAGTCAAGACTTATTTACTTTTATATTAAAAAAAGGCTTTAATACGGCATTTTTGAATTTGTATTAATTTTGATAATCATAAACCTGTTACTTCTTTTATAAACGTGATTTTTGAAAACGCCAAGTTGGCGGTCAAGTCTTTTTTACTTTTATCTTAAAAAACGGCTTTAATAAGCCAATTGTTTAAGATAATAAATATAACAGCAGATATTTTATAAAACAATAAGGACAGAATTATAATGCAACGTTCACACAGAATTACATGTGTGATACACACAACCTCTATTTTAAAAAACGTATAGACGAAAAAAAGAGTAATTTCTAATACGCATTTTTATTTTTGAGCTATAATAAAAGTTTGACTGACAAGGTCATTGAATAAATTAAAAAAGCATAATATAATATAATATAACATTAATATAATGCCTACTGAATAAACAGCAACACGCCGTTGCCGTTTTGTAAAAACACCGAAAATCGGTATTTTTACGCAAAATCAAAGATTTTGATTCAGTAAGACATTTGATAAGCTTGTTTTGCCGGAAAAGTGTTTTCCGGCAAGTGCAAGGTTTTTGAGCTTATTAACTCAAAAACCTTGCACCTGAACAATTCAAAAAATAGTAATTTGTTTGATGATTTCTATGTTTTTGAATTGTTCAGCAGGCATTAATATAATTTCAGATAGTATTAGGAATGTCAAAACGATAAGGCAAATTGCGAAAGCGAGGCAAAAGGCTATGAATACACTTAATGATTATATGGATATGTCATATCGTATGGAAGTCATAGAAGACAAAAGTGAAGGTGGTTTTGTGGTTAATTTTCCCGACTTACCCGGATGTATTACCTGCGGAGAAACTATAGAATCTGCATTAGCTAATGCATTAGATGCAAAAAAAGCTTGGATTGAAGCAGCTTCACACGATAATGATGTTGCAAAATGATGAACATCTATCCCCTTGCTTTTTTATATAGAAAATTAAAAAAATACAAGAAAATTATTGACAAACAAAGGAAAATTCATTATAATTAAATTTTATTAAATGTTTAAGTACACACGGTCAATTGCAGACCGTAACTGTAGATGTTTGATTGAATTTATATTCAGTCAAATAAGCCGTCTTATTATAAGCGGCAAGAAAGCTCAACCCATTGGATTTTCAAGGGCAGCAGACTAATTTCACTATTAAGGTAGTGGTATGTCTGCTGCCTTTTTTGTTGTTCTTAAAACAAATTTATTTTTCGCAATTTTTAAGACATTTTTAAATCCAGTAATCGCTTATTAACCGGATTTCAAACTGAATATACTTAATGTTTGCTGAATATTTCAAAAAAGCACAAAGCAAAAGTTTATTTTCCTTTTAAATGCTAAAACTATATGAGAATGAGGTGATATTTTGAAAATTGAAGTTCATAAACAGCCATATAAAACCGTGATATTCTGGTTGAGCAAAGAGGAAAGCGAGGACAAAAAAATTCTCTCATCTCTGCAACCTCAGTTTAAAGAATGGAAAGCCCAAAAATATCAGCCCGTTGTTTTTGAATCCGGCACACAAAGTTTAGAGGACAATATGTATATGCTTATGAAACATAATTATGAGGTTTTAGCTAAAGAAGAAATCATAGAAAATTAGTAAGCAACCTCATTACGGTACGTTTAATTCGTACCGATACATAACTCGATTTTCATTTTATATTAATCACATTAAAACAGCCTGCGAAACTAAAACCTTTGCTTCAATGAATCACGCAGTTCCTCGCTGAAATCCTGCAAATCTTGTTCCCGAATAACACCATCGTTCATCAACTGAAACATAATATCCAAAAATCGTGAACGGCTCATCTCACTGACAATCACACCCGAACATCGTTTGTCCTGTCTGATTTTCCGTTCAAGCGTCCAGAATTTTTTAGACGCTTGCATATCGCTGTTCAGCAGTTCGGCATAGGACTGATTCAACCGTTCCATATACCTCTCCTGCCAATCGGGAAGCATTTTGCGAAACAGCTTCCAGTCTTTTTCCGTAAAATTCATCGTTTTTCCCCCTACAGCACACCGAATAAATCTGCTATCTGTGCATCCTGAATTATTCGTTTGCTCGGCTGATTGACATTTGCAAGCATAGCATCTATCCGATTAGAAATTGCCACATCTACAAAGCGGTTTGTGTCAATACCTCTCAGGGAAAAGAACAGCGATGGTTCCTCATCAAGCCTCGCACCCACTCCATAGAGCGTTGCGGCAATATGCTTACACATAATTGCCCAATCAGGGCAGCTGCAGCTAAACGAAATTTCTCTCGGTTCAGGGAACAAGCCACCCTCCTCAAAGAAAACGTCCTTTAATTCCTTTGGAAAATCACCCGTCATAAGCTTTTCAAGCGTTTCAACACGTGCGCTGCACTTTTTCGTAATTTGCTCAATTCGCTGTTCGGACAGCGGACTGATACGGATTTCCACCTTATACGGTGTTTTACGTGTACCCTGTACACGAGCTAAAATTTTACCCTTATTTATCTGCAAATCCACAACTGCACCCGTACGCACATAACGTCTGCCTCTTGATAAGCGTGTTTCGTAATCGGCGTAACGTTCCAGATTCTCGCACCACGACTTACCCCATCAGCTCTTGGCTATTTGCCGTGATGTAATAACAATCGGATGAAGCATTTTACCTTTAGCCACCGCTTTTTCAGCGGTTTGCTTTGCGTTTTCTTTCAGCTTTTCTTCGGTAGGCTGCGAATAGCTCATCTCGTTCCAATATCTTGCCATTGTTTTCCCTCCTTACGCATCCAGTCGGAGCAGATTCAGCAGTTCATCGTTACTCATTTCAGTAATCCAATTTTCTCCGCCTGCACCGATAACATTTTCCGCAAGCTCTTTTTTTGAAGAAATCAGCGCATCAATCTTCTCTTCAACAGAACCCTTACAGACGAATTTATGTACTATCACATTTTTATCCTGACCGATACGAAAGGCTCGGTCGGTGGCTTGATTTTCCACGGAGGGATTCCACCAACGGTCAAAATGGATAACATGGTTAGCTTTCGTGAGATTTAATCCCGTGCCGCCTGCTTTGACAGAAAGCACAAGATACGGCACATAGCTCTCACTTTGAAAACGTTCGACAATCTCATTTCGCTTTTTTACGGAAACGCCGCCGTGAATCACAGCGCCCTTGCGCCCGAAAATCTCTGCCAAAAATCCGTCGAGATACTCTGTAAGCTCACGGAACTGTGTAAACACCAACACTCGCTCACGCTTTTCACATATAGTCTGCGCTAACTGCTTTAGCAGCTCAAACTTTCCGCTCTGTGACGGAGAGTATTCCTCGGAACCGAGATATTGGTCGGGATGATTACAAATTTGTTTAAGGTGAAGCAACAATGAAAGAACCAATCCTTTGCGCTGTAAGCCATCGCTCTCCAGCACCTTTTCCTGCGTTTCGGCAAGCAGCTTGCGATCAAGCACCGCCTGTTTCGGCGAGAGAGTAACACAATCCACCTGTTCCAGCTTATCGGGCAGGTCGGAAATAATCTTCTTATCTGTCTTTACTCGGCGAAGCAGGAATGGCGCAATCATACTTTTCAGTTTTGCATAGACTTCAGGATTCTGCTCTAATCCACGGCAAAAGCACTTAAATTCCTCGAAGCTTCCAAGCAATCCCTTGTTGAGAAAATCAAACAGCGACCAAAGGTTTGACAAGTCGTTTTCAATCGGTGTTCCTGTCATAGCTACTCTCATACGACTGTTCAGTCTTTTAATCTGTCGCGTCTGCTTTGCTGACGGATTCTTAATCGCCTGTGCCTCATCTAAAATTATACAGTCCCACAACGGCTCTGCTAACGCTTCTATCGACATCGCCATACGGTAGGTAGTAATTGTCAAAAATGCATTTGATTTTTTAAAGCGTTCAGTCAGCGTTTTGGCGTGTGCACCGTGGAGAATTTCAACGGTAAGCTCGGGAGTGAAGCGAACCACTTCTTTCTGCCAGTTTCCGAGCAGAGAAGCAGGTACAATTAGCAGAACTTTTTCCTCAGGATTCTGAAAGCGCAGTACTTCGAGAAATGCCAATATCTGTACTGTTTTTCCAAGTCCCATATCATCGGCTAAGCATGCGCCAAAGCCCAGTTGATTCATCTGCATCAGCCATCGATAACCAACCTCCTGATATGGACGAAGCTCACCGTTGAAGCTCTTGGGCACTGAGATTTTTTTCAGTTTTTTCGGATTGCGCAGGGAATTAAGGAATTCTCTTAACCATTTTCCGTTCGTGATAACGGGAGCTTCTTCTTCGTCTTTTGTTGACGTCACAATATCTGAACGCAGTGCGTCCAACAATGTAACATCGCCGCCATATTGCTTCATTTGCTTCAGCAGTACCTTCAAGCGTTCGTGATTGACCTCAATCCACTTTCCCTTGATAAAGGACAATCCCTCCGTCTGGCGGAGTAAATTCTGAATTTCCGCTTCTGTAAGCGGAACTCCGCCTACGGTCAGGCTCGGTGTCATACGAAGTAACGTGTCAAGCCGAAGCAAAGATGGCTTTTCCTCGCCCATCTTCACCGACAATGCAACCGTGCTGTAACGCTTTTTCCACCAATTAGGGATTCGGCACGAAATACCGCTCTGTTCAAAAGCAGGAACACTCTGTAAAAATTCATACGCTTCATCAGAGGTCAGCCGCAAGGGATGAAACAGCTCGCCGCTTTCCATAAGGTCGCCTATCAGCTTAGATTTCTCCGCAGCACGGTTAAGGCAGGACAGCAATTCAAGCAATTTCGCTCTGTTGTCCCGATATTCCGTCAACGCATATTGCAACGGAACGTGCCGCACACGACCGTTTTCGCCCTTTGTAGCATAGGTTGCAAGAAATGCAAAAGGACATTCTTCTTCCTTGCTCTCCACAAGGTGGAAGAAAATTCGTTCGGGAATATGGAGTGTTTGACTTTTCTCGGCGAAATACAAAGACACCTTTCCGTTATATACGGATATTTGTTTTTTGAAAATCTCCAACAGCTTACGGTACTGCCGTTTTATCCACGTTCGTGTAACATATTCAGCGCCCAAAACAAAAGGAACTGAATTAAGTAAAATTTCTATTCTATCCTCACACGGTGCGAGTTCTGTATTTTCACGGCTCAGTTCAAGTCCGGAAATGTGGGTAAGCTCCTCGGCAAAACCTTCAGCGAGCTGATGCAGGAACAATCCCGATGCATCAAAGCAATCGGGGCATTGCTGAAAAGCAAGCGCATACAGAGTTTCATAGGGAACCTTTGCGAAATTCTCCGCCAGGTTTTTCGGTTCTTTTTCCGTATAGACATCCTCGTCCACACGGAAACCATCTTTTGTAATGATAACCCTTAATTTTTCCATTTTCATCCTCTTGTCTAAAATTCACTCTACAAAATCTTTATGTGTTAATGATATTATAATCCGTTATCTAAATCAGTACAAGCACTTTTTGATGAATAGAATCACCGTTCTTTTCTCTGCATTATTAATTTTAACCAACACATAACTTAATTTTTTTATTAGAATGATAAAAAAATTAGCCTGCGAAAAAACTCGCAGGCTTTATAACTAAAGAAACATAGCCATATAAAACGGAAGATGAACAATACCATCCTTTATCATAACATCTTTATCATATAGAATATATGAATTGCCTATCTTTGCGGAAAACCTTTTTCTGAATTTATCAAGTGATGAATGTGCTCTGTAGTTACCCGACTTCACTTCAACAGGCGCAATTTTTTTGCCCTCGGTAATCAGAAAATCTATTTTTATATGATTTTCTCTATGTGAACTGTCACTGCGAGAATAGAAATACAGCTTATGCCCTTTCGCTCTGAGCATCTGCGCAACTGCATTTTCCATAATCATACCCTCATTGATATTCAGCTTATCAAAAAGGATTGCTTTATACAATTCATTTTCGGTAAATGAGTTATCCATAAAAGTATGTGTTACAAGAAGTCCGGTATCAGCCATATAACATTTTTGAGTGGTGTAATCAGCACTGAGAGCTAATCCGACATTCGGGTCAGTTGCATTAAAGCAGGTGTTGACTACCATAGATTCATTGAGCCAGACAAATGAGTCTTCAAATGTTCTGAAACGAGCCTGTTTGCCAAGAGAAGATAATTTGTACTTCTTTTCTTTCTTTGACAACTGACCGGGAATCCCGTCAAAGACAGCAAAAACCTTATCTTCATACCCCTCTGCAAATTTAGAAACATCATCACGATACAGCTTTAAAATTCTTCGCTTTGCTTCATCAGACGCTTCAAAATCTTTTCCGTTAAGATATGCAAGTACTGACTGAGGCATTCCGCCCACCAGTACATATTGACGAAAGTCATTCATAATTTTTCTGTGCAGAGATTGACCGAGAGGTGTTTTTGTTTCAAAGCACTGTTTAATCAAAGGCGCAGTAACCTCATCACCCATTGCCCAAAGGAACTCTTCAAAATCCAACGGAAACATTTCAATATGCTCTTCCTCCGAGGGAATAATAATATCCTTCACATTCTTCTTAAGACTTATCAGAGATCCTGTTTCAATATAATCATACCGACCGTCAGCAACCAGATACTTCACAAGCTGTCTTGCTCTCGGATATTGCTGTACTTCATCAAACACAATCAGAGAATTTCTTTTATATAAATGCGTAGAATAGTACGCAGACAACTTTGCAAAAAACAAATCAAGATTAGCACTGTCATTTATAAACAAGTCAAGAATATCCCGCGGTGCATTACCGAAGTCAATAATAATATAACTTTTATATTCATTCTCAGCGAATTTCCTTGTAATAAAACTTTTTCCTACTCGTCTTGCACCGTCAATCAGCAATGCCGTTGTTCCTTGACTTTTGTTTTTCCATTCCACAAGTCTGTCATAAATTTTTCTTTTCAGCATTTAATTCACTCCCTTATACAAATATAGTATAACCAAATCTGCACGAAAATGCAAGTTAAATTAAATAATATCTGCACGATAATGCAATTTGTATTGACTTATATTTTCACGAAATTGCAAGTTTATATGTCTGTCTTTTGCACGAAAAAGCAAATATAATATTAAAAATATTTCTGAATTACAAAATGCATAAATTCATTGCTATTATAAAAGTTATGTGATACAATGTTATCAATAATTTAACAGAGGTGATATTTAATATGGTAGAAACATTTGATATAGCAGGCTACTGCCGAATTTCTGTTGATGACGAGCTTGACCGTGACAACACTTCTATTGAAAATCAGAAGTCAATTATAAAAGAATATGTAAACCGCACATTTCCCGGCTCACGACTCACCTTTTATGAGGATCGTGACCGTTCGGGATATACATTTGAACAGCGTGAGGGTTATCAGGAAATGCGTCCGTTACTTATGGGACGGCAATATGATATACTGGTTGTCAAGGATTTTTCAAGGTTTTCTCGCCGCAATAGCCGAGGACTTGTTGAGCTTGAGGATTTGCGTGACGCAGGTGTAAGGATTATATCCATAGGCGACAGCATTGATTATCCCACCTATGATGATTGGACTGCAATTCAGTTCCGCTTTCTTGTAAATGAAATGCCTGTAACCGACGCTTCAAAAAAGGTAAAGTCTGTTATCAAACGCAGACAGGAGGACGGCAAATGGATATGTGCTGTTCCCTACGGCTATGTGATTACAAATAATAAAACAATGACCTTTGAGGTTGAGCCTACAGAAGCAGAGGTTGTCAGAAAAATATTTGAGCTTTATATTAGTGGTTGGGGCTACAAAAAGATTGCAAACTATCTCACTGACAAAAAAATTCCTACACCTCGAATGAATGAGCGAGCAAGGAAAGAAGCTAAAGGTGAGGAATGTAAATTAAAAGTACGCCCCGAATGGAGTATCGTTACAATTCAAGGGATACTTTCAAACGACTTTTACATCGGTACGCTTCGTCAGGGAAAATATACCCGCAAAAAAATTAACGGAAATGACATTAAAAAAGACGAAAGCGAACACCTTGTGTTTGAAAACAATCACGAGGCTATAATAGATTATCGCACCTTCGCAATAGCGCAGGAAGCTTTGAAAAAGAGAAGCACATCTAACTACAGAGGTGTGAAAAAGTACGATAATGTGTATTCAGGGTTAATGGTGTGCGGTGACTGCGGAAGTCCTATGTTCCCTATGAGCCGTAAGGAATCAAAGGATGCATACCGTTGCGGCAGGTATCATCAGCACGGGCGTAAAGCCTGTACAAGCCACCACATAAGAGTTGATATGCTTGACAGCGTTCTGAAAGACTATCTGCGAAAAGTGCGTGATACATCGACAGATATGATTGTAAAACTACAAAAATCCATTGCCGGCGAAACAAATGCATTAAAACACAATAGGGAAACTATTGATATTCTTGAAAGTCAGCTTGATGATGCAAAAGAAGAAAAGAAAATACTGACTCGTCAATGTGCGAGAGAAATTATGCGGCGACCTGACAGAGAAGAAACCATACATGAAACCTATGACGAGCTGATTGCTGAATGCGAAGCACGAATTGACGGAATACAAAATCAAATCACACTGACATATAACAAGCAGAACACCATTATCCGTGTAAACAGAATAGCACGAAACGCAATTGATATATTCAGCGAGATTTTAGATAAGGAACATCTTGACAAAAACGACCTGGAGCTTATTGTTGAGAAAATATATGTGTACGAGGACCATATTCACATAAAGCTGAAAGCTGATATTGAGAGTATATTGAAAAGCGGAACACTGCCCGAGCTTGAAAATGCCGTAAATTTTGAGTCAGGCATCATAGATAACTTATCAGCCGTATCAGTCCAAAAGAGCAATAATCGAAAGGACAAGGTCTATGATGTCAATGTTATCAGTAACGGCGACCCGTTGGAAATATACACTGCTACTGACGGTGAGGTTATTTTTAAAAAATACTCTCCTGTCGGTGAGCTTTCAGAGTTTGCAGGGCAATATGCCGATGTAATTTCACGGATAAGCTCTTTGCCTACGTTAATCTGTGACAAGGACCACGTTATTGCTGCTGCGGGCGTATCAAAACGTGAATTTCTTGAGCGCAGAGTAAGCACCGTTCTTGAAAACTATATGGAAAGCAGAAAAAGCTATGCTGCAACTCAGCAAAATGCAGGTGACATTCTACCCATTGAGGGCATAGAACACCCGGCGGCTGTTATTTATCCGATAATTGCTTCGGGAGATATTTCGGGTGCAGTTGTTATGCTCTCAGGTGAAAGCATAAAAGTTCCTACCGGTGCAGAAATCAAGCTTGCACAGTCTGCTGCTGCTTTTTTAGGTAAGCAAATGGAAGATTGAATAGGTTTATTTTCTTTTCAGTTTTCAATAACTGATAACAATAAGCTATTTTTACACTGTGCAAAAAATAAAAATTTCAGTCCAAAAGAAAACAACGGCACTCTATTACGGAGTGCCGTTGCTATTTGCAAGATAAGTTAATTACTTAAGATAATCTGAAGAACCGCCGATTGCACCGTTGATGCCTGTGAAGCCTGAAGCGCAGCATACGTATACTCTCATATTAGCCTTACCGATTGTAGGAACAGTGAGTGTACCGTTTGTTACGTTCTGAACATCACCTGTAACTGCATCAATATATGCGCCGTTGGGGATATTCTTGAATGTTGCACCGCTTGAAACTGTTACAAGTGCAAGGCTGTCAACACCCTCATTTTTGTTTGTGTAACGACGGATGTAAGACATATTGCCGCCTGATACATAGTTGCTGGAAGCTGTGTACTGACCTTTCTGAAGTGCAGGAATTGCACGACGGATAGCATTAACCTTTGAGAGGTGCTTTGAAAGAGGACTTGCAAGAGTATCTGCAACTGTACCGGAAGCTGTGTATTCGCTAAAGTCTGTAGCAGTTACATTACCTTCAAGGTAGTCACCATAATATGCACGACCTGAATTTTCAAGTGAAATCAAAGTTCCCTTATCAATAAGCTCACCCTTCTTGAACTCTACTTCAGAGCCGTAGTAAACGCAAGGAATACCACGGAATGTAAACATAAGGTCAAGGTTTTCAGCCCAAGTCTGTGTACCGCCTTCGAAACGTGTAAATTCGTTAGGTCCCTCGGGAGCATAGTCGTGAGAGTCAACATACATTACATTGTATGTTGCGTCATTGTAAAACTGGTCATTACCCTTTGCAAAGCCATAAGCACTTTTTGCATCACCAAACATTCTGTGCATCTGGAAGTCAATAGCTTCCATACCTGATGCCATAGATCTGTCAGGAGTATGATACTCAATACCCTTAAGGAATGCATTATCAGACTGAGGCATAATGGAATTGTGATCCTGCTCGAAGTAGTCTTCCTCAAGGTAATGATCGAAAACAAGGTTCATATTGTGGTTGATGTCTTCTTTAGAAGTTCCCCAGCTCCACTGGTCAGCCCACTTGCTGTTGGACTCTTTCCAAGTATAGTAAGGAGTAGACTCTTCTGCATGTCCTCTGTACCAAATCTGTGTATAACGAGTGCAGATTTCACCGAACATAAGGAAGTTTGACTTGCCAGCTGCTTTAGCATTGTCAAGGAACTGCTGGTTAAACATAAGGTTAAGAGAAAGTCTTGGAATGTGACGTACTGTATCTACACGGAAGCCGTCAACACCCATTTCAATGTACTTTGAGTAAGAATCTACTACATATTCAGCAACTGCGGGGTTCTCTGTGTTAAGGTCAACGCAGTCGCCGGCAATCTGGCTGAATTTTGTTGTCCAGTCATCGTAGTTAGGACTCTGGAAATAACCTGAATGATAGTAGTTATTGGGGTTGTAAATATCGCTGTCCGAAATCTTAGTCATCTCATAGTCTTTAGCCGCAGGCTGACTACCTGTACTGTTACCGATGTTACCATCATATTCAACATTCTTCATAAGATTAAGTCTCTGCTTGTACTGTATACCAGGTTTCTGTGCCCAATAAGCATCACCAGAGCTGAGTCCGTAAGAATCGAGAAGATAATCTGTCGGAATCATTTCCTTCTCGATCTTACCTGTTTTTGTAATATCGGAATTGAACATTGCATCATAATCCTTTGTAAACAAAGGACTGAAGAAGGATTCACCGAAGTTACCTGTATGCTGCCAAACAACATCCTGGATAATCTTCATACCTTTTTCATGCGCTGCATGGATAAGGTCTTCATAGGTGAAATCATCGCTTTCATAACGGCGGTCAACTGTGCTGAAATCCATAGCGTGATAGCCGTGGTAGTCGTAACCTGAAGCGTTTGTTACAACAGGTGTAACCCAGATTGCAGAGAAACCAAGAGCCTTGATATAGTCGAGCTTGTCGGCAAGACCTTTGAAGTCACCACGCCAAGCGGGGTCGCTGTCGGGGTTATTTGCTGTACCGTCGTCCCAGCAGTGAACGTTGTTGCCTGTATCACCGTCATAGAAACGAGTTGTCATAACAAAGTAGATAGTTTCTTCACGCATATCTACGTCTTCAATCGGGTCGGTCTGGTCAGGATTGTATTTTGACCATTTTCCGTTGTAACACCACCATTCATTAGCAGAAGTGAGCTTCTGTTCCTTTGAATACTGGTTACCCTTTGCGTCAGTTACAATAGCATTTACCTTTGTAACGTTGGGAACATAATAGTTAAACCAACCATTTGCGCTTGTCATCTTTTCACCTGGATAAGACTTTGACATTGCGCTGTTTGTAGGAAGCGAGTTCCATAAGTAGATGTATGGCTGTGTTAAATCCTTGTGTCTTACGTGAATTGTGATTCCGGTTTTTTCAGCAGTGTCTGCCGCAACTTCATTCGAATCTGAAGTCTCGGCACCACTTACTGTGAAAATTCCTGCGGAAACTACTAACATAAGAACAAGAACAAGAGCACATAGCTTTTTAATCCCTGTCATAATAATCTCCCTGTTTTAACAATGTTATTATTTTGTGAGTATTGTCTGAATTACAGTAGCATCCTTTACAGAAATTCTGCCGTCGCCGTCAACGTCGCCAACTTTGAGGCTAATTGAGCTGTATTCATCAAATTCTGCCAGATACTTCTGGATGTAAGTTGCGTCCTTAACTGTGAGTGAACCGTCGCCGTCAACATCGCCTAAAACTACGTGCGGAGCTGTTGTTGTGGGAACAGGAGCTGTTGTAGCCGGAACGGGTGCAGTTGTTGTAGGAACAGGAGCCGTTGTTGTGGGAACGGGAGCTGTTGTGGGAACAGGAGCCGTTGTTGCAGGAACAGGAGCTGTTGTAGGAACTGTTACATCACTGTTTGTAGCTGTGTACTTATAAGTCTTGTTTATAGTTGTGTTGTCAGAACCCTGAACGTAAACATTAACTGTATATTCACCGAGCATTGTGGGTGTGAAAGAATATGTGCTGTTGAGTGTGTAGTAAGGAATATTCTTAACACCGTTAGGATCGGTTACGATATACTTGTAGAAAAGAAGGTTTGTACCTGTCTTACCGCCGCCTGCTTTTACAGAAACGGTTGCAGCTTTATTAACCTTGATTAAGTTGTTGTTTGCGGGGAATACACTCTTGATGATAGGCTTTACAAGAGCTGAGTCGTCTTCAACCTTAAGAGTTGTTGTGCGGCTGTTTTCGTTGCCCTCTGTGTCCTTGAAATCAAAAGTGATTGTGTATGTGCCTGCTGTCTGGGGAGTCCATACAACTGAGTTTGTGCTGCTGAAATCAGAAACAACGGAAGTACCGCCGTTCTCGTTTGTTACAGAGAACTTGTAGCTTACTGCTGCGCCGTTTCTGTTCTGAGCTTGAGCTGAAAGTGTTACGTCTGTATCAATGTAAACACCTGTTGTAGGGTCAGCTGTGTAAGACTTAACCTGAAGGTCGCTTAAATCGTAAACAGACCATTCGCCTGTTTTGTTGTTGTAAATCTGACCGTCCATTGTTGTAAGGTTGCCTGTCTTTGTCTTGTCAGAGCCAATATTGAATATGCAATTCTTATAGCTCTTTGAAGCAGTATACATATAAACATCGTCGCCGATATTTGTCATTGCTTCGCCGGGCCAAGCATGATTGTTACCTGCGCCATCAGTCCACATATAGCAGTAAGCAGCTGACCAGCCAGCCTCGTTCTTGAGGTAAACTGTAACGCCGTCGCCACTTGATGTGGGAGCCTGTGTAGCTGTTGTAGCTGTTGTTGCTGTAGTAGCAGTTGTTGCAGTTGTTGCGCTTGTGGGAGCATCAACGTAGGTTGACCATTTACCTGCTGACAAATCGTAGATTTTGCCGTTGCCTGCATAAGCAATGGTGCCGGTCTGACCGGCTCCGTTGTTGCCGTTAGTGAAGATAATCTTGTCATATTCGCCTGTAACGTTGTACGAATATACGTCACCTTCAACATTTGTCATCTCAACACCGGGCCAAGCATGGTTTTCGCCTATGCCATCTCCCCACATATAGGCATAAACCTTGGTCCAACCGTTATTGAGCTTACAATAAACAGTATCTCCGGATGCCGCAAAGGCACCAACAGTACCGGCACAAACTGCCGAAACTGCAAGTATTAAGCAGAGAATAAGACTTAATACTTTATGTTGTTTTCTTACCATAATGATTTTCCTCCAAATTCATTAAGTATGGTTGTCCGTGTGAAGTCACTCAACACTACTCCACAATTACAACATAATTTTACAATAGTTAATGGTTTCTTAATTTCTTTTTTAGAAAATAATCCCATTTTTACCTTACAAAAAGTCAAGCTCTTATTTGTGCACTTTTTACAATAGTTATAGCATAAGATAAAAAAAGCTAAACAAAAGCAAAACACAAAACAAAAAGATGTAATTTTGCTTTGCGTTTTTGTGTTAATTTCAGGCGAAAAATTCGCTTTTTATTTTTTATTATTTGTCTTTTTCATATATATGTTAAGACTTATCTGATTTTATTTTGTCCCAGTAGGCTTTGAAGGCTTGCTCATTTTTGTTGTCACCGTAGCGGTAATAAACTCTGTTTCTGATTTCATCGGGAAGATACTGCTGTTTAACGTGGTGATTTTCATAATCGTGCGGATAAAGATAAAACTGGCCTTTATTCTGATTATCCTCGCCGTCGTAATGCATATTCTGTAGCTGTCTGGGAACAGGTCCTGTTCTGCCGTTCTTAACGTCCTGCATTGCAAGGTTTATTCCCATATAAGCAGAGTTTGACTTAGGCGCATTGCACACCATTACAACTGCATCGGCAAGAGGGATTCTCGCCTCGGGAAGTCCGACGTCACGTGCGATATCAACACAGGATTTTACAATCGGAATAAGCTGAGGGTATGCCACACCGACGTCCTCGCAGGCACACACCATAAGTCTGCGGCAGGCACTTATCAAATCGCCTGCTTCAAGCAGTCTTGCAAGGTAGTGCAGAGCGGCGTCTGTATCACTGCCACGCATACTTTTCTGATAAGCAGAAACAATATCATAATGCTCGTCACCGTCCTTGTCATAGCGAAGTGCACTTTTCTGCACAAGCTGTTCAACAATTTCAAGAGTGACCTTTCGTGTATCGCCCTCGCTATCAGCCGAAATAACGGAAAGCTCAAGCGCATTCATCGCTTTGCGAACATCACCGCCGCAGCCTGACGCTATTTTTTCGGCACACTCACAGGGCAAATCAATCTTTATTCCCTGCTCCTGCTCTAACAGCTCGGCGGCACGATAGACTGCCCTTACTACCTCGTCAGACGGAACAGACTTGAATTCAAACACCGTGGAACGGCTCAGAATTGCGTTATATACATAGAAATACGGATTTTCCGTTGTGGAGGCAATCAGAGTAATACTTCCGTTTTCAATATATTCCAGCAAGGTCTGCTGTTGCTTTTTATTAAAATACTGAATCTCATCAAGATAGAGCAAAATTCCGTTAATGCCCGAAAATGTATTTATCTGCGAAACAATATCTTTTATATCCGCTGTTGAGGCTGTTGTTCCGTTGAGCTTTTTGAGAGTTTTGTTCGTCTTGTTGGCAATATAGGTTGCAAGAGTTGTTTTTCCGACGCCCGACGGACCGTAAAAAATTAGGTTCGGTATTTCTCCACTCTCGATTATTCTGCGAAGCGGTTTATCGGGAGCAAGCAGATGCTTCTGCCCTACAATATCATCAAGCGACTGCGGACGAAAACGGTCGGCAAGCGGTTTTTTCATTTGAAAGCCTCCTTTCATTATACATTATATATGTAAAAAACTTCGGGAACGGCTTTTTGCCGTTCCCTGAAAATATGAGAAATATTTTTGGTTATCCTTTAAGATAATTTCGAATTATTCATAAAGCGGATATTTTTTGCAGATAGCCTCAACGCCTGCTCTTACCTTATCTCTGCTGTTCTCATAATCGTTGAGAACGAGAGTGATGTACTCGGCAATCAAATCCATATCTTCCTCGTTAAGACCTCTTGTTGTAACTGCGGCTGTGCCGATTCTTACGCCGCTTGTAACGAACGGTGAACGGGGTTCACCGGGGATTGTGTTCTTGTTTACTGTGATGTAGCAGTCGTCAAGACGAGCCTCAAGCTCCTTGCCCGTAACGTCTGTATCACGCAAGTCGAGAAGAAGAACGTGGTTGTCTGTACCGCCCGAAACGAGCTTGTTGCCTCTCTTGATAAGTCCGTCAGCAAGAGCCTTGCAGTTTGAAACAACCTTTGCACCGTACTCCTTGAATTCGGGCTTTAATGCCTCACCGAAGCAAACAGCCTTTGCGGCGATTGTGTGCATAAGAGGACCGCCCTGTGTTCCGGGGAAAATTGCCTTGTCTATCTGCTTTGCAAACTCCTCACGGCAGAGGATAAGTCCGCCACGAGGTCCACGAAGGGTTTTGTGAGTTGTTGTTGTAACAAATTCGCAGTAAGGAACAGGGTTAGGATGAACGCCTGCGGCTACAAGACCTGCGATATGAGCCATATCTACCATAAGATATGCGCCGACCTCGTCTGCAATTTCTCTGAATTTAGCAAAGTCAATGATTCTCGGATAAGCGGAAGCACCTGCTACGATAAGCTTTGGCTTGCACTCCTTTGCAGTTTCAAGCACCTTGTCATAATCAATTCTGTGTGTAACGGGGTCTACGCCGTAAGCGACAAAGTTGAAGTATTTGCCTGAAATGTTGACAGGTGAGCCGTGAGTAAGGTGACCGCCCTCGTTGAGATTCATACCCATTACCGTATCGCCCGGCTGGAGCATTGCAAAATAAACTGCTGTGTTAGCCTGTGCACCTGAGTGAGGCTGAACATTTGCGTGTTCTGCGCCGAAAAGCTCGCAGGCACGCTTGCGTGCAATTTCCTCAACAACGTCTACGCACTCACAGCCGCCGTAGTAACGCTTGCCGGGGTAACCCTCGGCATACTTATTTGTAAGGTGGCTTCCCATAGCCGCCATAACGGCAGGTGAAACGAGGTTTTCGCTTGCGATAAGCTCAAGATTTCTGCGCTGTCTTTTAAGCTCGTCGGTCATAGCCTGACCTACCTCGGGATCGTAGCCGTTGAGATACTCAAGAGATGCGATGTTTGTTAATTCACTCATTTTAAATTCCCCTTATCTGAAATTCTTTTCTTTATTTATAGATTGGCTGATAATGCCTTATCTTTTAATACATACAAATCGTTTAGCGTGGAAATTCTTCCTGCTTCATTTCGAAGAGATGCCGCTCCCCTCATTCCCTTAAAATAGCCTGCAACAAGCTTTCGAGCCTGCAAAAGCGCCATATGCTCGCCCTTGTATTCGACCATTTTTTCGATATGTCCGACCATAACGCCGAGCTTTTCTTCAAGTGACGGATAGTGCAAAGGCACTTGCGGATTTTCAAGATAAGAATTTATCTGCGAAAAAATCCAAGGATTGCCGAGCGTTGCCCTGCCGACCATAATTATATCACAGCCTGTTTTTTCGATAACCGACTTTGCTTTTTCTGCGCTGTCAATGTCGCCGTTGGCAATTACGGGAATTTTGACGGCATTCTTCACAGCTCTGATTATATCGTAATCAACAGGCGGCTTGTAATACTGCATTCTCGTTCTGCCGTGAACGGTGATTGCACTTGCGCCTGCCTGTTCACAGATTTTTGCAACCTTAACGGCGTTTGCGTTTTCATCGTCCCAGCCTTTGCGGATTTTTACGGTTACGGGAACATCTGAAACGCTTACAACCTTGCTGACAATTTCACCGCAAAGCTGTGGATTTCTCATAAGTGCACTGCCACTGCCGTTTGAGCTGATTTTCGGAGCCGGACAGCCCATATTAATATCAATCAAATCGGGATTGTTTTGCATTGCACGCTGAGCCGCCTCAGCCATACAATCGGGGTCGTCGCCGAAAATCTGAATACCGCAGGGACGTTCGAAGTCGGAAATATCCATTAACTGCTCGCTCTTTTTGCTGTTGAACGAAAGCGCCTTTGAGCTTACCATTTCGCTTATGCAAAGTCCTGCACCGAACTTCATACAAAGCTCTCTGTATGCTCTGTCGCTCACGCCCGCCATAGGAGCAAGGACTGCACGGGATTTCAAAGCAACCGAGCCGATTTTGTAATTGCCCATACTTATCTTCCCACTGCTTTTCTGCCGCTGACCTTTGTGCTGATAAGCACTGCGGCGGCAACAATTATTCCCACGCCTACGCAAGCCCATGAAATGATTCCTGCGGTGTAGTTGGTGGAATACTGCTTTTTGCTGACTGTTTTTGAAACGGTGGGCGTCTGAATATACGAGGTTGTACTCTGCTGCGGCTCAACATACTGCGCCTGAGTCGGAGCTTCGGTTTCGGGCTCGTAAGGCTCGGTTTCGGGAGGAAAATACTCGGTGGTTTCCTCCTGATACGGCTCAGTTTCGGGAACGTATTCGGTTGTTTCTTCAACATACGGAGGCTCGGTGTATACAGGTTCGGTATATACAGGCTCGGTATATACAGACTCAACAGTTGAAATATCATCGTCGATTCCGTCACCGTCATAATCTACGGCAAACACCGAAAATGTGCTGAACAACACTGCTGTTATTAATATAGAAAAGCAAACTGCTTTTTTAAGAAAATTAACTGATTTCATTTTAATACCCCATTTTAAGATATTTGGCGTATATATTTTGATTATACCAAACATTACGTATTAATGCAAGCACTTTATTTTTCAGTGAAATAAACCATAATTTAGCGGTGAGTTGACTCGCAAAAAAATTAAAATTTCGGTCAAGCCTTTTTAAAGGCTTGCGGGTGTGGGCAGAGCCCACAA
>DXYG01000069.1 GCA_019415925.1 Clostridiales bacterium | reverse complement strand
GTATAAGAGACAGCCTCAAAAATTAATCAAGTTATAATGGAATAAATGTAAATAATATTCAATATAAATGTACTTATATCCATTAGAATTTTATCAGGTGATGAACGTGGTGTATGATTTAGGTATGACGTAAAAAGATTAAGAAAAAAGAAAAGACTGTTGCAGGAACAGGTGGCAAAACGGCTCAATCTGACAAAATCCAGCATAAGCGGTTATGAAAACAATATAATTACGCCGAGTATTGACACAATACGAGCATTTTCCATGCTTTACGGTACAACATCGGATTATTTACTCGGTCTTGATAAAAAGGAAAGCATTGAGATTGAGGGACTTACCCAAGAAAGAGGGATATAATAGAAACCCTTATTCTTGAGTTTAAAACGGCAAATGATCAGCCGGAACAAGACAAAAACAGATAAAAAAGACATATATTTGTGCATTTTGTTTCATAAAAATTGAATTTTATTTTTTGGGTCGGCTAAAATGTAACAATTTGTTGTTTTGTGTTCAACAAAAATATATTTTTTTCGAAATTTAGCAAAAAATACTTTACAAATGAAAAAAGTGGTGATATAATTCTTTTATAAATCATTAAGATTTATGACGTCGGTAATGTACACTACGGTACAAAAAGAAAAATTAAAGGTGGTAGAAGATTATGAAAAAATTATCGGCAATTTTAGTTGCACTCGTTCTTGTTGCCGCTACTGCAGTTACCGCTTTTGCAGCAGGTATCAACAGCAGCGAACAGGCTGTTCTTGATGAACTCAAGACATCAGTTGCAATGAAAGACGGAGAAATGGTTATCCCCACTGAATATGTTAATCAGGCTGAAAACTATTTCAACACAATCGAAATGACAGAAGCACAGTCAAAGGACATTATCGCTGTTATCAAAGACGGTAAGAACTTCCTTGCTAATTCAGGTGCTTCAAACATCAGCGGCCTCACATTTGCTCAGAAGCAGGAGCTTCTCGCTTATGGTCAGAAGGCTGTAGCTGTTCTTGATATGACAATGTCATATGACAAGACAACAAGAAAGATTACAGTTCTTGATCCTAACGGCGAAGTTGCTTTCAGCGCAACTCCTTCTCTTTCAAAGACAGGCGCAGTTACAGAGAACCCCATCAAGACAACAGGTTCCGACGTTAACTACTTCGGCTTTATCGCACTCGGTGCAGTTGCAGTTGTTCTCGTAGCAGGCGGCGCAATGTTTGTTGTAAAAACTAAGAAAGAAAGAGCTTGATTTTAGATGTCTGATAAAAAACGCAGACACAGGCATAAAAAATCTGATGGGAAGAGTTTCATAATTCTTCCCATTATCTTTTTGTTCGGAACTTATCTTGTGCTTTATCTGGCGCTTGCTCCGAGCTTTTTAACTATTTTTTCGGCGGCAGGAATCTTCTTTTCCGACAGCGAAAAGAATTACTCTACCGAATACGAAAATATTTTTGTGCCTGTTTCGGAGGACTCAACTTTACCAACTGTAACAAAAGAAGATAATAAATCATATGTAAAAAATGACGCTGTTGAATACCCGAACTACAGTAATCAGTTCGGAGAGCTTATTATTGAGGATTGCGGAATTGACAACAAGCTGTTCTTTGGCGACGGTGATGCTGCACTCCGCAACGGCGTAGGTGTTTACAATGGGAGTTTTATCCCGGGCTACGGCGGAACAATCCTTGTTGCAGGTCATAACAACACCTATTTCAACGGACTGAAATATGCCGAAAAAGGACAGGCTGTTATTATCCGCACGAGCTATGGCAATTATGAGTATCGCATTACCGATACTGCTGTTAAAAAAGCAACCGACAGCTCTGCCTATGACTTAAATGCCGACTACGAAAATCTGATTATGTATACCTGCTATCCGTTCGACGAGCTTGGACTGACAGATTACAGATTTTTCGTCTATGCAGAATATGTTTCGGGTGCACCGATTGACAAAAGCACAGGGGAGGGTGAATAATTATGTCTAAAAAGCCCTTTTCTTCAAGAGTGAGAAACGCAGTGTTTATCCTGCTTGCGTTCTTGCTTACCGTAATTCTGTTTTTGCTTTCAATATGCACAGTGCTGGAGGCTACTCTGTTTAATTCGGAGTTTATTCTTGACAATATGAATTCCTCAAATTATTTTGTAGATAAGCGTGACGAAATTACAACAAGCCTTACAGACCTCGGATATGCCAGCGGACTTGACGAAAAGTTCTTTGATGATTTCGTTGATGAGGTTATGCTCAGCAATGACACAAGGGCGTATCTTGACAATTACTATTCAGGCAACGGCGCAAAGATTGACGCTACAGATTTTAAGCAGAGCTTTAATGCTGCGCTTGATAATTATATCGAGGAAAATGACATAAAAGATGTTAACGGAAACAGCCGTGATAAGCTTGTAAACAAAGCGGCTCAGATTTACCGCTCATCGCTTGAAATTCCTCTTTTTTCAAGGCTTTCGGCGTACTTTCTGACAGCAAAAAAAGCAATGCTGTTTATTCTTATCGGACTTGCAGTACTTGCAGGCGTTATATGCCTTGTGTTCTTCCTTGCAAACAAATGGAAGCACAGAGCAGTTAAGTACATTTGCTACGGAACATCGGGAGCGTTCCTCACCCTCGGAATTATTCCTGCGTATCTTATCATATCAAACAAGATTTCGCATATAAATATTGATTCACGTGCTTTGTACAATATGTTTGTTCAATCTGCAAATAGTGTCAGTATAGCGGTGTTGTTCATTTCACTGTTCTTTTTGCTCGTATCAGTCGGACTGTACTTCCTTTACAGACGAATGTACAGGAAAGTCAGCGGTTAATCCGACAAATAAATAACAGAAAAACAGCTTTTACCTAAAAATTATGGGACTGTCGCAAATTTATTTTGCGGCAGTCCCTTTTGTGTTACTTGATATTGTAAAATCTTTTTGCGTTTTCGCTTGTTATGTCCAGTATTTCCTGAATGCCCATATTACGCACGGCGGCTATCTTTTCAGCCGCATACAAAATCATTGAGCTGTCACAACGCTTGCCCCGAAACGGTACGGGCGCCATATACGGAGCGTCGGTTTCAAGCAGAAGTCTGTCAATCGGAATTTCAGTCGCAACCTCAACGCTGTGACGGGCGTTTTTAAAGGTCACCACTCCGCCGAGACTGATATACATTCCCAACCTTACAGCCTCTCTCATAAGCTCCACACTTCCCGAAAAGCAGTGCACAAGCGCATTCGGGCGGTATTTTCTGAGCAAATCAAACGTATCTCCGTGAGCCTCTCTGTCGTGAACGACGAGGGGCATTTTTAAATCAAGCGAAAGCTTAATCTGCTCCTCAAACACCCTTTTCTGCTTTTCCTTCGGAATATCCCAGTGATAGTCAAGCCCTGTTTCGCCTATTGCAACAACCTTTTCGTGCTTTGTAAGCTCTGCAAGCCTGTCGAGATAGTCAGACGGCATATCGTCAAGATTCTCGGGGTGAAAGCCGACTGCGGCATACATAAAATCGTATTTTTCTGCATACTCTATGCTCTTTTCGGCTGTTTTCAAGTCAACCGAATTGTTCACAATTCCGCAGACGCCCTTGCTTTTTATGTTGTCAAGCAGTTCAGAACGGTCATCGTCAAACCACTTGTCGTCATAATGGGCGTGTGCGTCAAAAATATTTTTGTAGTTCATACTGTCACTCCGTACTGCGGATAATTTCAACCTGTCTGTTTTCAAGAATAGGGATAATTTTGTTTTCCATATCGCTGCGGTCAGCATACATTCCGATGTTTATGCTGTAATCATCAAGGTAAAGCTCGTATTTTCCGCCGTTTCCGTCAGGCTCGGCGTCAAGGCAGATAATGTCGCTGTAGCTGTAGAAATTGCCGGTCACGTCAAAGTAGTGGCTGTTGACGTTTACTCCGGTTTCGTAAACAGCTATACCGTTGTTTGCGCTTAAAAACACGAAAATGAGCGCGACAAGGTAGAAAATATACAGAATAACCCTTGTGCGTTTTTTTGATTTTTCAGAGTTGAAAATTGCGTCATAGTCCTTCATTTTCTGATATTTATTATTGAAAAACCTGCGGTAAATTCTTTCCTTCATAAAATATGCGGCTGTTAAACTGCAAAACAGCGCAGGAATTATACAGCACAATGCATTGTAAGGCTCAAGCGGACTTGCATAGAGCGCCGAGTGATAAAGTATTCCCGAAATTGCATAGTACATACCTACGCACACTGCGAGAAACGGAATCAACAGCAGACCGCAGGAGGCAAGATACGGAACAAATCCGCTTGCACCGTGATATTCCTTTAACCCGTCTTTAAGGCACTCGTATTCTTCGCTCAGAATAGGCGCAGGACTGTCGCAGTTTTCGATATATTCAAGCAGTCTGTCCTCGTAGGCAAGGCGCTTTTTCTTCTTCTCATATTTTCGCAGAGCCTTTTTGTAGTCGCCTGCAAGAAAATCACGGTACTCGTCAGACGCAAAGGCGCACTGTTCAAACCCGAAATAAAGGCTGAAAAGATACTCGTAAACCTCGTCAACGTTTATACTCTCGCCGTTATCAAGCTCGCTGTTTATGTCGGTTTCAAAGTCGATTCCGACAGTGTTGAGCACATTTTTGCGCAGTACCTCACGGATTTTTCCCATACTGTCATCGGAATTAGTAAAGTCCTTCAACTTGGGATAAACCTTTTCAAAATCCTTTGCAAGCCTGTCAAAGCAAAGCTCCATACGCTTTTCGTTCTCGATAAAGCAGTAGAACCAGCAGGAAAAATTATCGTTGTCAAAAAGCCCGATAATGTCGTACATCATACATTTTATCGGAAATTCACTCCGTTTTGAAAAGTCAACGATTATGTTCAGACCGCTTTTTTCAACAGATGCTCCGCATTCAAGGCAGTACTCAAATTCAACATTGAAACGGTTAAAGCAGAGCGTACCGATAGCCGAGTCCTCGTCACGTATAAACCGTGTGGTAAAAGCCTCGGTATTGTCTGCAAACTTATTAAATTTTCGTTCAAAAACAGTTATAATATCATTTATCATTTTTTAGTCCGTTATATAAATCGGTGGTGAATTAAGCCTCGGTATCTCGGAGTCATACATTTATGATTCTTACGTAGGGACACAGCGTGCCGTGTCCGCACGTAAATTGCATTGCAATTTACGTGAATGGGACGTGTAGGAACCCGTCCCCCTATACAAAATTAAATTTAAACGTTTCCTATCTATCCGTAGGGGACGGCTTCCCAGACGTCCCTATGAATAAATTGTATAACAATTTATTCATTTTGGCGAACACAGTTCGCCGCTGCAATAACTCAAAATAAAATCACTCTTTCAGCTTATTCAGCTTTTCAATATGCTTTGCACGCTTGTAGCGGTACAGGATATTTTCCGCCCATTCCTTGTCAATCTTGATAAAGCCCTTGAGCTTTTTGTCCTTTATTGCAAATCTGTCGATAATATCCTTTGACTTGCCGTAAATTTCAAGCCTTGCGGTCTGAACATACGGCTTTCTTTCCTCGCCTGCAAAATATGTAAAGCCCATTGTGTTCGTTTCACGGTCGTACATCGAAAGATAGCCTTCCGTAATCTCAGCACCGCCGAGCTTTTTCGAAACCGTCTGGCTTATTGCAAGCTTGGTAAGCTCCACCGCCATATCGTCAAGCCCCGATTCAAAAATAAAAATCTTTTCCTTGAACGAGTTGAAATCAGCAGTAATTCGCTTGCTTATGTTGCGCAGATTGCTGTACTTTTCTTCAAGCTCTTTGTCGCAGAGCTGATAGCGGTCAATTTTCGGGATAAGATAAACCATAAATCGGTTTTTCATATCGTTGTACAGAATCGGATAATTCAGCCTTGCGCTGTAATTGCACGACGGACAGCGCCACGAAAAAAGCTCTCCGTCAAGCACCTTGCTTCGCAGAGCCTTGTTGACCGTCGTGTTCACGCTTGTATATATTTCTGCCTTGCCCAGCTCTCCGCACATTGGGCAGACTATAGCCTTGTTTACTACGTTATCGGGCATATCTAACACCTCTTTACAGTTAATTATATCAATTGACTGTGATTTTCACAAGTAAATTTTAAAAAAATGTTGATTTTATCAAAAATATCTGTCATAATAATAGTACGATTAGATAAATTTAAAAATTATATTCCGCACACTGTGCGTTTTATTGCAAGGAGAATTTTTATGACGATTTTTGATACAGTAAAAGGAACTGTCAGCACAGCGGTTGACACCATTTCATCTGTTGCGCAGTCAATTGTTGAGAAGAACAGAACGAACGCAAAGCTCAACAGACTCAGACTTGTTATGAAGAGCGAAAGCGAGCTTATGAACAGAGCGTATATTGCCCTCGGCAAACAGCTCTATGAATCGCAGAAAAAGGGCGAAACCGTTTCTGCCGAAAATCAGGAAAAGCTTTTTGAGGTTATTGAAAAGTCAAAGGCGAAGATTGCCAAGGCAAGAGAGTGCTACAGACAGATTGTTGACAGTCAGAACGATATTTTTTACGGCAATCCCGACGAGGAAAAGGGCTACAACTCAAACGAGATTGTAGATATTACCGTAGCCTGCTCAAACGAAAGTGAATATAAATCGTCACCCTTTGAAAGCATTGAAGCTCAGGTTAAGACCGCCGTTGACGAGATTAAAGATGACGCTGAAGAAGTCGCAGAGAAGGTCGAGGAAAAAGCAGAAGAAATCAAGGAAGAAATCACCTCAGCCGACGAGGAAACCGACAGCGACAGCGAATCCCCCGAAGGCGAGCTTTTCTGATATTTTAAAATTATAATTCATATCCCTGCCCGATTAATTTCAGGCAGGGATTTTTACTTTTTCAGGTTATCTTTTTTGTAAGCTAAACTATAATTTGCGGTGAGTTGACTCGCAAAAAAAAATTAAAAATTTCGGTCAAGCCTTTTTTAAAGGCTTGCGGGTGTGGGCAGAGCCCACAAAAAGATTGCATTGCAAAATGCAGGAGGGTAGGCAAAACAGTCCGGTGGACTGTTTTGCTGTAGGGAACCCACTAAAGGGGTTCCCTATGGCGAACACAGTTCGCCGCTACAATCATTAATTTTGCCCGTCGAGGTACTCGACAAATTATCGTTTAAAACAACAACTGCACCCGAAATGTTTGAGGGGAGCTGTTTTTTACATTGTCAAAACCTACAAACAAAACTCCGTTTGTTTGTGTATCATAACAAAATTGTACCATTGAATAAACAGATATTGCAATTATAAAATCATAGTGATATAATTAAATTGTAATAAAACATATAGTGCAATTAGGTTAATATACAATACAATGAACGGATGGAGTTATGGAACAATATATTTTTGTTATGATTAAAACAGCCTTTTTTATGCTTTTAATCAAGATAGTTTTAAAACTTATAGTGAATGGTATTGCAGTTAAGACTGTGTCGGTCATTTACAGGAATACCGACTATTCAATTTTCGGCGAAATATTCGGACGTGTATTTCTGTACGGCTTTTTGTCTGATTTAATCGGATTTGGTATTGGCTCAATGGCATTGTTTGTAAGCGGCATAATACAAATCGGCTCTGTTGATTGGCTGATGTGTTTGGGGACGTTTCTCTTTGTTTTTACTGCGTCACCGTATGAATTACCTGATTTGATTATTCTTTTCTTCAGCGTTGCAGTTTTATTTGTATTTTGTTATTCAAAAGCACTGACCGAAACCGATTTGTCAAAAAAGCAAAGGTTTATTTCTGCACTGATAATTGCACTAATTAATGCACCGTATTATTTTTTATTCTCAATCGGGATTCCGTTGTAATGAAAGGAGCTTGACTATGGACATTACACAATACGTTATCGCCGCAATTTTAGCCGCCGTTATTTGTATTTTATTCTCGGTTTTAGGCAAGCTGTTGCTCAATCACATTGCGCTGAAAACCGTTTCGGCAATTTTTAAAAAGTCGGACGATATGATATTTAACAAGACCGTTAAACGTGCATACAAGTTCGGACTTCTTGCCGACTTAATCGGTTATCTTTCAGCCGTGATTATATTTTTTATAATCAGCGAAATAGAAACAGGCTTCATTGATATAGGAATTGGATTTCTAATATTACTATTTGGTTTTTTCGAATCTCCGATTGAAAAAGACCTGAGAAGCTGGATTTTTGTAATTATCGCTGTTGTCATTTCAATGCTGGTGACCTTTATTTTTAATTATTTCATAATTCTGAAAGCAACAAATCTGTCAAAAAAGCAACGGCTTATTTCTTCAATTATAATAGCACTAATCACCGCACCGTATTATTTTCTCATTCCGCTTGACTGGGGAAAAGGCTTACCGTAATTTTGAGATAATAAAAATCAGTACAATACCGTTGACTAAATGATAAAGTTGTGATAAAATTATGATAAAATAATAGGCGGTGGTAGTATATGTTAAACATAAGACCAATTTCGGATTTAAGAAATAAGTTTACAGAGATTGAGAATACCGTTTCAAATGGAGAACCTGTGTATCTGACGAAAAACGGATACGGTACAATGGTTGTAATGAGCATTGAGCAGTATTCACGTCTTACGGATTTAACAGAGCTTAAGCTTGATGAAGCTGACAGACTTGCAGAGTTGGACGATACACGTATTGAGCACAAAGAATTGTTCGACAGAGTAAGGAGAAAACTTGATGTATAAGAAGTATTCTTTAAGGTATCTTCCTATCTTCGAATCTGATTTATATTCTGCGGCTGAATATATTTCAAATACGCTTATGAACAGGCAAGCGGCAGATGATCTTATCCATGAAACAGAAAAAGCAATTTTGAAAAGACTTGAAAACCCTGTATCTTTTGAGCCCTATATTTCATTTAAAGACAGAAAGCATAAATACTACAGGATAATTGTGAAAAACTATTCTGTGTTTTATGTTGTAATTGACAATGTTATGGAAGTAAGACGTTTCATTTACAACGGAAGAGATATAAGTAAATTCATATAACAACAAAATCCTCACCTTTTCGGGTGAGGATTTTACGCTTTTTTGCGTTTCAGCGTGCGCAGATATGCTTTTGTCTGTTCGTCAATTCTTCGGCTTTCAATGCACTTCTGAATTGCCTTGTTAAAGGTTTCATTGTCGAGCGAGTTGTTGTGCAGATACTCCATTGTCCTGTCCCTGCACTTTGCAACGGCTGTCGCAACAAGCCACGCCTTAGCCATACTTACATAGTAGTATGTACTCTTTACGCTGTCGCACCGCTTTAAAACCTCGTCAATATACCCGTCCTCAAGGTAGTAGTCGAGCATAACGACAAGCGCAATGCGGATTTTCCAATCGTTTTTGCTGTCGAGATATTTCTTAATATAATCGAAAAATTCGCTTTTATACTTCTTTATTTCTTTAAGTCCTGCACAAAAGCAGTCGCAGATTGCCCAATTGTCAACCTCATCTGCAAAATTGTCAACCAATGCGGTGAAATCATCAAAATCGTTTGTCTTAATAAGTCCCGTCACAATTCCCCGAACCATACGCTCCTCGTAAAGCTCAGGCTTTGAAACGTCTAAAAAGCTCCTTGCGTTGCCCTTTGAAATTTCATTTCCGATTTCACGCAGACGAGGCATTCTTATTCCGAGAATGTCGCTTTTTTCTGCATTGGGAACGAGCGAGGAATGAAAATTGCGGAACTTTTCGTCAGCCTGAGTTTTCAAAAATCCGACAAATTCAAGGTAGTCGGACTGAGTCCATTCGTTAAGCTGTAAATTCATAAATTATTTCCTTTTTCTGTCGTACTCCTCACAGGGCGTGTTCAAATCAAGGTACGCAATATCGTGGTGCGGAACCTGCTTTTCCTTGGGCGGAAGCTCCATATAGTTGCCGAAAACCATAGTCAGATACTCGTCATAGCCCGACATACACGGCATCTTTAGCCCCTCAAAGGTTACATAGTCAACGCCCTCGTAAATGTGCTTTGGGTACTCCTTTTTCATCCAGTACGGACCTGCGCAAAGCTCGGTAACGCATTTGTTTTCTTCAAGCCTGTATTTCGTCATATGCCTTTCGGCACACCGCCAGATTTTGTTTCTCAGCTTTTTGCCCCTGAAAATCGAGAGCAGAATTTTACTGCCCAGTCCCATAATTCCGCCGTGATTTTCGGGCACAATCTGCGCTAAAAACAGCGAGTAAATCATCGTCCATATGTACTGCATTTTACGTGCAAAACGGCTGTCCGGGCAGACGTCAAGCGGAAAAACGTCGAGCACAAGACCGTGCGGAATGTCAAATTCGGTCTGATTTGCCTTTACCATTGTGTAGTTGGTGTCGGTAATCGTTATAAAAATGTTGCCCGTGAACATTTCGTCGTCGGTTTTAAGCAACCTGAATCTGCCGTCTGCTTTCTGTTCTCTCCAGAGCTTGTGGAGCTTTTCGTAGTCGGGACGGGGCATAATCACGTCAATATCGTCGTCCCAAGGCACAAAACCGCCGTTGCGCAGTGCACCGATAAGACAGCCTCCGATAAGGTAGAAACGGAGGTTGTTTTTGTCGCAGAAATTTTTAAAATATACGAGCGTGTCAAGCTGTTTGAGCTGTAATTCACGCAAAAGCTGAGGAGTCATTTTCACAAGTTCGGACAATTAAATCACCAAGCCTTATTTTTTAATCGTGTTTTTCGCAATTTTTCGCTTAACCTTTTCAATGTGTTCCTTTGCGTGGCTGTTTTTGATTTTTTTCTGCCAGAACGGAATCTGAATCAGTCCCACAATCGTGCCCACTCCGTAGGAAACGTGCAGAATCGGGAATATAAACGGCAGGAAAATAAACTGCGGCTGAAGATTTTTCATAGTAAAACAGCCGACTGCGTTTACAATGTCGAACATTCCGTAAACAATCAGCAGTGTGTAAAGCAGAATCGGGAATCCGAGAGCGGCTATTATTGAGCAGAGTATAATCATCATAACAAACGCAAACGGCGCAAAGTGGAAGTAAGAAAGACAGCCCGGACACTCCGAAAGCGTAAGACCAATCCACCTGCCGTTTGAGTATTTCTGCCTTATCATATCCTTTAAGTTGTTTCGAGAGTGCTGATAAGAAATTATGTCGGGGCAGCAGCAGAGCTTGTAGCCTGCCTTGCGTATTCTGTAGTGAAATTCGTTGTCCTCGGTACGTCCGAGATTTTCGTTAAAGCCGCCCACCTTCTCGATAACCTCACGTCTGTATGCGGCGTGAAAAAGACTGTCAAGGTACTCCTTCTGCGTTGCAGGACGTCTGTAGGAGGCAACCGAGCTTCCGAACAGCGAGTCC
Organism: Clostridiales bacterium; assembly: GCA_019415925.1. Classification (GTDB taxonomy): domain Bacteria; phylum Bacillota; class Clostridia; order Oscillospirales; family Acutalibacteraceae; genus Ruminococcoides. Next base: position 2,912 of record DXYG01000069.1, on the reverse strand, counting down.
TCTGCGGCAAGCAGGGTAAGCTTCCACGGCGACACGTCAGAGGTTATGTTAGGTCTGCCGCCTCCGACAACGTACTCGCCCTGATTTAAGTTATACACGTTTCTTGAAACGAAGTTCCTCGGAATTCTTGCGTGAGCGTCAACCCTGATTATAACGTCACCCGTAGCCGTCATAAGTGCGGCGTTCCACGAAAAAGCCTGATTTTTCTTGGCGCACTGAACAACAGCCACGTTGCGAAAACCGTAGTCTGTGTTTTTAAAACGCTCCATTTTATCCCTTGTTGCGTCGGTGGACATACTGTCAACGAGCACAATTTCAATCAGCTCGTGGGGGTAATCCTGAAGCTGAAAATCCCTCAGAACTCCGTCGAGAGCCTCCGCTTCGTTGTAAGCAATCATACACAAAGATACTATCATATCACACCTCTGTTTCTTTCAAGTGAAAACAGCCACTTTGCCGAAGTTGTCATAGAAGTCATAAGGTACGGCAGAGTATAGAACGCAGGAACGATAAACGCACATGAAAGTACAATCCAGCCGATAAAGCTTACAGCAAGCCTGACTGTTTTTGCAAAGTGCCTGAATGAAAATCCGATATAGCCGAACATATATTTTGATGCAGGCATACTGTCGTTAAACGAATAAGCGACAAGCGGAAAGTGAACAAAAAGAAGATAAATCAGTACTTTTATAATTACCGAAACTATGAAAAATACAATTAATATAAGTGTATTGAAATCAAAAGAAAATCCGCTTTTCAGGCTTGCGCCGAGCAAATAGCAGGCGTAGCTGTAAGCGTCAAGACCGTATGAAAGCACCGAGAAAATAAACAAAAGCGTTATGTTGATAATAAGAGTTTTAAAGTACCTGTGAGCACCTTTGAAAAAGAAGAATAAATCCGTAATTTCGGTGCGGTTGTAAAGCGAGGTGTTGCAGAACATTTTAAAAAGTCCGTTAATCAGCGGAGAAATCAGAATTGTGACAGCCAGCGCACCGCAGGCAACAAGCGTGAATGTCAGCTTTTTGCCTTCTCTTACAAGACCTGTGTCCGTATCAACAGACTTTGTAAAAAATCCGAAGCCGTACATAAGTGCGTCAATTAAAAGCACAACCGCACATACGGCAAGCACTGCGCAGATAATGACAGACCAGTTATTTTTCAGTGAATCCTTTGCTTGATTTTTAATGACTTTTTCGGTACTCATATGTTCTCCTTTAATAATAATTCGGAATGCGTAATTCGTAATTCGGAATTATATAGCGAGTGTTGTTTGGAAAGGCTTGTTTTTCTACGGTGTTAATTACAAATGTTTCCTCTATAGCCGTAGGGGACGGCTTCCCGGACGTCCCGTTTCATAAATCGCAACGCAATTTATGAAATATGGCGAACGCAGTTCGCCGCTACAATATTAAACACTATTTTCTTGTGTACAATCTATAAATAGCCTCAAGGCAAATCTGTGCGTGGGTGAAAAACTTTTCCTTGTCAACGCTTTCGTTTGCGTTGTGCATATTGACTTCATCATCTTTAAAATTCGGACCGAACGCAACGCCTCTGCCGTTTAGCTTTCTTGCGTATGTTCCTCCGCCCGTTGTGTAAAGCTCGGGCTTTTCACCCGTCACGCTTTCGTAGGCTGAGGATAAAAGCTCGATAAGAGCCGACTCCTTTTCAACATAAAGCGGCTCCTCGTGTCCGAGGATTGTAACCTTTAAATCGCTGTTTTTGGCAACCTTTTTGAACTGCTTTATAATCTTTTTGCCGCTGACCGTTACGGGGTAGCGAATGTCAAACTGAGCCTTTGCTGTTTCGCCCTCAATGTGAACGGTTGAAAGGTTAGCCGTAAGTGCACCCGAAACCGAGTCGCTCATTTTAAGTCCGAGCGAACGGCCGTTTGTTTCCTTGTTAATCGCATAGTCGATAAACGAGCAGATTGAGCCGATGTCCTCGGTCTGATATGCGTTTGCAATCAAATCCACAAGAGCGGCGGCGGCATTGTAGCCTTTTTCAGGCTCGCAGGCGTGAGCGGCTCTGCCTCGGCTGATAATCATAAGTCCGTCGATTGTGTAGTTGAATTCAAAATTTCCTTCGCTTGCGTCTGCAAGGCGCATAAGCGTCTGTTCGTCATAGCTTGACGAGTCGAGCATTGCATAAGCCAGATCGGGAACGGCGTTGAGTGCCTTGCCCGAATGGAACTGAGTGAGAATGTTTGCGTTGTTTATAATCGTGCTGACCTCTAAATGAAGTATGCCCTTTTCTGCGTAGCAGATACCGTAGTCGCTGTCCGGAGTAAATGCAAAATCAGGATACGGCTGTTTTTCAAAATAGCCGTCCATATCCTCCATTCCCGTTTCCTCGGACGTGCCGTAGATTGCACGAACGGTGTTTTTGCCCTCAACACCGCTTTCCTTGAGCGCACGCAGACAGTAGAGGTTTACAAGAGCGGCTCCCTTGTCGTCGGCAATTCCTCTGCCGTAGAGCCTGCCGTCCTTGTCGGTGAGCGCATAAGGAATAACGCTCCAGTTGTTGCCTGCGGGAACAACGTCGAGGTGCGACAGCACTGCACATAGCGAGCCGCCGTTTCCGAGCGTGATATGTGCGCTTTTATCGGTTACTCTTTCGCCCGCAAGTCCGAAGTCCTTTGCCCTTTTGAGAATGAAATCAAGTGCCTTGTCGCACTCGTCATCTTTTTCACCGCTTATGGATTCAAAGCCGAGAAGTGTGTTGAGGTCGCTTAAAAGCTCGTCCTTATATTCAAGAATTTTATGTCCGAAATTCATAATCAGTCCTCCAAATAAAGGTTGTTAAGTTTTAATATAAAAACTATAGTTTAGTCGAGTGCCTCGACGGGCAATTTTTTAATTGTAGCGGCGAACTGTGTTCGCCATAATGTATAAATTGTTTCACAATTTATA
>DXYG01000068.1 GCA_019415925.1 Clostridiales bacterium | reverse complement strand
TTGTACGGCTTATATCCTGATGTTTTGCGTGCTTTTCGCAAAGGGGAATACTTTGCGATATTTTAACAAATAATAATATAATCTGAAATTATTAAAAATTGTTGTTTTGAGTAATTTTAAGTATATTTTTTACATCAAAAAAACAACCGCTTGCGAATAATCATAAATGCAAGCGGTATTTTTATGGTATATTCACTTTTCAATGTAACAACGTAACTAAAAACACATTTCATGCCAGTAAATAATGTTATCCTTATGAGCAGTCAGCATCCTTCTGCCCCTGCCAAGCAAAAACGGCTTAAACACTGCGTTTAAGCCGTTTTTATTATTTTGTTTTCTGTCTGAAAATACGCTTTATTTGTCGAGTGGGTGTTTATTTGGTGTTTATAGACGTCAAAAGCTATGCAGATTTATGAAAAGTTATTGCCTTTTAATCGTGAATCATCAGTCTGCATAATACCTGCAGAACCTCTATTTTTCCCTACCATTTCAACCGCTATTGCGAAAATTCATAATTGAAACGCTATCAACGGCAGAATGTTCCGTTATCTTCTATTTTTCTGCTGTAAAATACTATTCCATACTTTGCCCAATAGCCTGCAAAATGCTTATATCAATAACATAATTATCTTTTTATTCATAAGCGAAACAAAGCCCGTACAAGTCAATTCTCGGCTTGTACGGGCGGTTTTATTCTGTTGCGTACAGCGGCAATGCACAATTATTCTACTGCTTCACACCTAAATATTCGGCAAGTGCATTCTGAAATACCTTTGAGCAGTTCACGCCGTCTTTATCGGCAAGGTCGGCGAGCCACGCAGGAAGCGAAAGCGTTTTCTTTACGAATCTGTTGTTCAGCTTATCCCTGAACGCAGGCATAAACACGTCGATTACTGCAAGCACCTGATTTTTCTCTGTGTGAATATCCTGAATTGCTGTCGGCTGAGGAATTTCCTCGTTGTCCTGCTCCATTCCCCAAAGGTGCAAACCGAGAGCTTCACGGGAATTTTCAACGGCTTCTTCAAGTGTATCTGCACAAGGCAAGCAACCGGGCAAGTCGGGAAATTCGATTGAAATACCGTCGTCAGATGCGTCGAAAACTGCCACAAATGAATATCTGTCTTTCATAGCAAAGCCTCATTTCATAATAATCTGTAAGGGGTGCAGGCATTAAGGAAATTTAACGCCTGCCTGCTTCTCAATACTTTTCAGAGTTTTAATCGGAATATCTTTTCTCGGGTGAGTCAATGTAACTCTTCCGGGCTTTTCGGGGTGTTTCAATTGGTGATGGTCACCAACGCAAGCCACTTCATACCAACCGTCTGCAAAAAGAATTTTGAGAACTTCCCTTGAGGAATAACTTTTCATTATGTTTCCCCCTTACATTTAATATTATAATACATAATTTATTATGTGTCAATGGTTTTTGATAAATAATTTATTATGTATTCAATTTATTTTAGCTTTGCCGAAAAACAGGAGGCTTATTTCTTTTATTAAAGCTTAGTCCTTCCTTTTTAAATTCATTATTCCTATTTAGAATTATGTTCTATTTAATCAGTGCTTCCTTAAAGCTTATTCAGAGACCTCATAAGAATCTATTACTTCGCCTTTGGAGTTTATTGTTATATTATATAAAGTTCCTCCGTTGTTCTTTATAGTAAACGAACATTTATCATCCTTAAAAGTAATATCTTGATCATATGTACTTAATTTATAATTTGTTGTATCGAACAATTGATTTCCATCTAAATCGTAGAAACAAATTTTCTTTCCTACAAAGGAAACTGCAAATTTATTTTCGGAAATCGGATAAACAGTTGATAAATTAAAAAAGCTGAATTCATCTGACTTATTAATTACGAGTTCAGAAGTTTCCATAGTATTAGTATTTAAAATTTTAGCAACGCCATCACTTGATGAAGTTTTTGAAAAATCCACAATAACCATTGGTTCATCTTCATTTATATAATGAGTAAACGAAAAATTCGGTTCTTGGTTCATTGAGCCATAATCGATATTTGCAACACAAGATGAAGAATCTTGTTCATAATATTTGTTAATTTCAGCATTAAAAAAAATATCTTTATATAGGTCAGATGCATATCTTCTTGATGTTGTAATATGATAGTAAAAACAACTATTTCCAAGGTAAAAAATATTTTGATTATCAATACCATATATATTTTTTACGCCTTTCATACTCCCGTCATCGTTAACAAAAGGCATATCTAATGTTGGTTTTAATAACCATTCATTATTTTTTATAACTCCCAATTCGTCTTTGACTCCGTTGTAATCTTCAGTTTCATTAGCCACAAGTTGATAATAATCATCACCATCATAACCGCTTGCCAGTACCATATCGCAGGATTCACTTAATTGCGGTGGTTCGGTAGTAGGAGGTTCAGTAGGCTTTTCTGTAGTTGGCTCAACTGTTGTATTGACTACAGCCTCGGTTGTTTCTTCTATAACATAAGAAGAATTCGAATTACCGCAACCTACCAACAAAAATAATATAGTTACCATTGCAAAACAGATACATTTTTTCATATTGATACCACCTTTTTTAAATCTATTATATACTTCGATCCTATTAAGATTATCTTGACTTTCAAGACATAATTTGGGGATTAAGTATAATTAAAATAGAGATCCGCTATACGATAAACCCCAGGACTATCTGTTTCTTTTATTTCATCTTTATCAACCGGTCTGTAAACATTGTCGCCGATATAAAGTTTCGACTCTTTTTCATCGTAATGCCAATATTTCTTGTCTACTTTCGAATCTGAATAAGTATAAAAAATTGATGTGCTATCCTCATATTTTAATACCAATTCAAGGTTATCATTAATTTCCCAATCTATGTTTCTGGTAACACTAAATCGATATATACCGCTACTATAATTTAAATTGGAATAATCATCATCTTCATTCTCGCGGATTCTTAAAATGCTTTCATAGCTAGTTTCAACCCACAAGAAATCATGAATAATATCTCCTGCACCGTCATATTGATAATGACTATAGGTATTATATAACGAATGTTTAATTGCCGTTTTTTTAGCATTTGTGATAATAATTATTGATGTTATTATACTCAATGATAAACAAATAATTAAAATAACTAGTGCTTTTCTATTGAATTTTTTCTTAGTTTCTAAAGGGAAATTTCTAGTTTGAGCAGACCGTTCTTGTACATTATCATTTTGCAAATTAGATAAACATGATTTATCTTCATCTGTTTTTCTGATAGGCAATCCACACTTCCAGCAAAACTCATCTACAACATCGACTTCTGAACCGCATTTTGGACAAAGCATCATTTTCCTCCTTTTATCAACAACTGAATTTTATCTGTTATTTTTAACCACTTTTTCTTTTAAACTTTTTAAAATTTAAAATACAAATGATTAAAGATACTATTGCCAACACACTAAAAATAATTGTTCCGATAAATAAATTATTTTCATTTGCTTTCTCATTGTCTATTCTTGAATTCAGCCAAGATTTAAAATCAACATCAGATATTCCTGAAACAATATCTGAACCATTCATTTTATAAGATATTTCAAAAGGTATATTTCGATCCATTTCTTCTACCGCCCTTGCGTTTATACCCATATCTTGATAATCCGGGCTGTTAATAAAATCGTTGTACTCATTTGCGATATAATCCAGTTTGCTTTCTCTCCAGCTCTTGTAATTATCAACTACATCATCAATGTTTAAATTATCACATACTAATTTATAATCCGGAAATCCTAAATCACCCGCTTCATTTATTTTATCAAGCAACTTATTTCCTATTTGATTTAATTCTGTAATATAATCATGAACACCATATACGGTATCGTAATCGAAAGAGTATAAATAACGGTTTAGCAGAACAACTTTCTCAACTAAATCCTGTTCCAGCCCCTCTATTTCTTCAATTACCTTATCCATGCTTTTAATATTTGATTCATATTCAGATATCTTTTTAAGGCAATTATTACGATCTACAAAACAAAATATAGATAAAAATACAAAAATCACCGTAAGAGAAAGGCAAATTGCCCTTATTGCTCTTTGCTTATTTCTATTTGATTCAGGAATATTTATTTCAGAATTAACACTTTTTTCATCTAATTCGGCAAATATATCTTTTTTATTAATTGAAGATATTTCAGCACCGCATTTATAACAAAACTGTTCATCGCTAAGTACTTCTGCACCACACTTTGGGCAAATCATATTTTTGGGCTCCATAAAATATCACACCACCTTTGTACCACATTTTTGGCAAAATACTGCTCCTTGTTTTAACACGGAATTGCATTTAGAACATCTTTTCGGATAAACTTGGTTTCTGTTTTTATTTACAAATTCTGAATATCTGTTATCGAATTCTTCTTGAGTAATCTGTCCGTTTATAAGCATTTGATTCAAAATACCAATTGATTTGTTTTGCTCCTCATCAAGGTCTTCTGACTCGTTGTATGAATTATTGAAGCTCGATTTAACCTCACCACAGCCACAGGTACCTACATAATCGGGATTTATTCGTCCGCATTTTGAACATACCCACTCTCCAGGTTGAAGAATGCATTCCTGATTATTTTTTACAGTTTCCGGAACTTTTGAAGCACCGCAATTACCACAAACATTCATTGAATTTGAAATTAACATACCGCATTTGGGGCAAGTCCAGTAATTTGTTGAAATTGGTGAAGAATCACGGTAAACCTGTTCTTGTGTATTATGCATATTCTGAGTTTTGAAATTATTTATTCTTTGCTCTTTTTCATTCAGATACTTTTCAGCTATCGCTCCAAAAGCATAAAGAACAAAAGAACAAATAATGCTCATGATAACACCACCTATCAGGATTATAAATCCCAAGGTTGTATAAAATCCCGTTAAGGAATCTCCTAATATATAGCTTTCGGAAGCATTACCTGCATTTACAAACATGACAATCCCCACAATAACACTTGCCAATATGCCTGTAACTAATATAAATTTTGCCAATGATTTTAACTTTCCACCAATAAACTGAAAAGTACTTCCTAAAAATTCTCCTGTTTCTGTCATAATAATTACGCTCCTTAAAATATTCTTAGTTAATAGTTTTTAATTACTTCTTTTATTTCTTCAAAAGAAATGAAATCGTGACCATGATCTTCAAAATTATATTGACCGATTTGCTTTTCATACTCTGAAAGTGAAACAGACTTGTTATCCCAATAACATTCATTACCATTTGGGTAATTATTATTTCCGCTATGCAATAGGGAAACAGAATTACCGTCAAAAGTGTAAATAGCCGTACTTGATATGCCGTGATTCAGTTGTCCAAATCTTACCACTCCACTCTTTTGGTCATAAGACAGTCCCGCCATTCCCGACACATCAAAACTTTCAACTTTATTATCTTTTATCCAACAAATTTTAGTACCCGGTAATATAGAGTATGACTGAAGAACCAGTTCGGGAATATCATCATCATTTATATAAGCAAGTGCCGCTGAATTATATATATTTGATGCGTCTAATTCTGAAATGTATAAATCCTTCCACTCTTCTGATTTGTCAGGTTCTTCCGGGGAAGAAGATGCTTTTGAATGGTCTAAACCGGTAAAATCCTCCGCTGTACTTTTCATAAATTTAATGGCGGGCGACGATAAATCTGTTCTTTCGGTTTTTAGCGTACAAATCTTTTTCGCACCCTTTGCATTACAAAAAGACGGACAACCGCTTACCGTAAATTTATTGTCTGTTTTTGGAAAACCAATATCAACTAAAGCGTCAAGTATTGACTCGGTGCTGTTTATTCGTTCTGTTTTTTTCTTTTCGCCGTTGCCATATGTTTCTTTAATCCATTCTAATGTCATAGAATCGGCATCATTATAAATTTCCAAAGTTTTTGAAAAAGCACCTTTTTCACACTTGAACAAACAATAACTGATGTCGCCTAAATCAGTGTAAAGCAGTGTTAAGTCTGATTCAATAATCAAACATAACTCATTATTAATTTTACACGTAAAAGCGTTTATAGTCATATCCTCTTTATCTGTATTATTTCCGTATGGCACTTCATATGTTCCGATGTTTTCGGCACTGTCAGAAATAACTTTATAAGCTGACACTTCAATTTTATTTGAGCCGGCATTCCCGTTGCCTTTAATAAGTCTTATCACAACCAATTCATTGATTTTATCACCATCAATATCTGCTTTTTCTGTACTTAGTATTCCTTCACGGTTAGCCCAACCGGCATTGAGATATTCTGTATTTTCTGTATAAGTTTCGGTTGACGCTACGCCGTACTCGTCAATAAGCTCACTTTTCTTCTGTTCAAGAATTTTATCATAGTCCACTCCAAAATCTGTAAAAATGCTTACTTCCGATTTGATTTTTCTCAATGACTTTACAACAGAAATTGTTTTTGTAAATTTATTTTTACTGCCATCCTTTGTATTGTCAGAAACAGTAATTGTATAAGTTCCGTTTTCAAGATCAAGTTTATATGTATCGGTACCGCTTACATCTTCATCGACAACGATTTTATATTCAAATGTGTTTTTAATTGTAATATGATAATCGTCGAACTTTTTCAGATTTTTATCATAAACAACAAATGAAGAACCGTTTTCTACAAGAGAAGATCCTAACCCTACCTTTGAAAATGCACTTTCAACGCAGTTAAGCTGATTTTTTGTAAGCGAGCCATCTTTATACATAAGTTTTGCGGTTCTTGTTACAGTGTCTGCACACTGTTGGAATGTAGAATCCGAATGAAGCAAATTTAAAGATTTATACCATAATTTCGCAAGAGTATCAGAGTCAATTTTCATATCTTTGTTTCCGTCTATACCATTCCACATCAGGTACGCAGAATGAGAAATGACTGTTGAATAAACATACTTATCTTCTTCCACACTTTCTATATCGGACAAGTTTGATAATCCTCCGCTTTTAGAAGGATTTTTTATATTTCTATATACTCCTACTTCTTTATTATCACTGAGCATCTTCCAATCTGGTTCTTTGAATTTAAGTATACTGCACTCAGCAAGTTCACCAAATATGTCGGAAATTCCTTCATTTATAGCTCCATTTTGCGTTGTATTACCCAACCAATTCACTAATTTACCACTTACTGCGTGTGTATATTCATGAGCCAATACATCTATATCTGAAGTTCCCATATTTGTTCCTATAAAAATTACAGCCTTATTATATTCGCTTCCGCCTCGTGCATTATTGCCGTTACAATAATTATCATTAATAGCAACATGTATACTGTCAAATCCATCATCGCCTAATGAATTGTAAAATTCGTAGCATTTAGTCGTATTTCGCATTGCATTAATAGGAGTAATATCAAATTTATTCGTTTTTGATTCAACAATATTTACACCAATATTCTTATATTCATTAAAATCTGTTTTAACTTCAGATCCTGATATATTACCGTTAAAATCAAATATACTTATTTTGCATTCATCATTATACAATGAATAGGTGTTATCTTCCAGCCAACCTTTAGCAGTAACCGAACCATCATCTGATTTGACATCAACAGATTTTCCTGCGTCACTTAAAATTGAATTTGCATTCAATATTTCGCCTGTTTCAGCATCAGATATAATGCTGTACAATGAATATTCATCATTCAAATTAAAGGAAGCAATAAACTCGTAAGCACAGTACTTATTTTTACTGCCGAGAGAGTAAATTACTTTGTTAACCTTGTCAGTTGACACTAAAATATTTTCCACAGTGGCATCAGAACTAAAATACGCTTTTATTTTATCGGCAACCTTACCTTCATTAAAATCAGGGAAATTCACTTTTTCAATACTAATATCAGTAATATTTGAAGTAAGTGCAACAGCATTTCCGTTCTTATCAGCTGAAACTACAATATCTCTGCCATACACAGGAATATCATTAAAATATTGATTCATACGGTAATAAGTATCATCACCAACAGTATTTACACTGCTTATTTTTAATTCCTTATTAACATCTTTTATGCCGATAGAATCGGAAACCGATTCGACTGCTTTTAATGCGGTATCCTTATCCTTAATCTTTACATCGGTAAAACCCTCACTAAAAGAAACATAGTTCTCGTTTGATAATGCAGTAAGCTCCTCTTGACTTAATGTGTTGATTTTATCAGGCACAGGTGAACCGTTTCCAAAAAACAGGAACAATACGCTTACCGTTATCAAGGCTATAGCCAAAACTACTGCGACAGTAATAATAATCGGCTTTTTGGATTTAATTTTCTTTCCGCATTTATTGCAGTACTTTTCCCTTTTTTCCACTTCTGCATTACATCTCGGGCATTTCATTTTTCATTCCCCCATCATTTTATAAATTGTTTTATTATTGCACTAAATTCAAAAGGGGGTTACTTATGACATAGAGCCAAACAATAACCCCCTGATAAATACGATTATCCTAATGAAGTGATAAGATTTGCAAGATATTTCTGGATTGCGGTTGCATCAAGAACCGTAATATTTCCGTCGCCGTTTGTGTCAGCAACTGCAAGTTGTTCGTCACTGAATGAAACAAGTCCGGCAAGATATTTCTGAAGCATTGTTGCGTCAAGTACTGTAACAGAGCCGTCATTATTTACATCACCATAAATCATATCTGTTATACTGATTCCGCCTGAAACAACAGCAAAATCTATTTCATCAAAACTTACATTAATAATATCTCCGGCATTATATGTAGCTTTAATGGCATAATCACCAGCTTTTGCGGTATCACTAACCTTGAAATTAAGAGTAGCTAAAATTCCTGATTGAGTTGTTATATTATCAAAACCACTCGCTTCATAGGACAAAATATACACATCTCCATTTAAGTTTCCCTTCGTCCATTCGCCATCCTGATAAAAATCTCCGTTATCCACGCTTGTGAGAGTTAACGTTGTTTTATCATATGCGATTTTCAAATCCATACCCCAAATTCCGGGATTGTTTTCAATTGATACCTTAACCGAAACATTTTGTCCTTTTTTAGCTTTCACGTTTTCAAGTGTAATTGTCGGATCGACCGTTTTTGCCGTTACTGACAGACTCATCGTGCTCATGGCAAAAATCGTTGTTAATGACAATATGAACGTCAAAATTCTTTTCTTCATTACGGTTTTCTCCTTTATGCACCTAACTCAACATCTAATCCCGCCAGATACTGTTTAAGATAAAGGGAATCTTTTTTGTTTATAATTCCATCTGCATAAACATCGGCAGCTTGTTTATCGATAACAGTTGAATTATCGGCAAGATACATTTTCATCAACAGGGAATCTTTTTTGTTGACCAATCCGTCTCCGTTTAAATCACCGTAAATAAAATCAGTAATGTTGATTCCACCTGAAACAACAGACATCTCTATATCATCAAAATTAACATTGATAATATCACCGGTATTATATGAAAGCGAAATATCCGAAAAGCTGTCTACTGTTGCATTTTCATTGACGGTAAATTCAAGTGTTGCAAGAACACCGTTTGTTGTATTATCTTCAAATCCGCTTGCCTCGTAAGATAAAATATATTTATCTCCTGACAAACTACCCTGAATCCATTCAGAAGATGAGAAAACAGTTCCGTTCGTTACATTAGTTAATGTTAATTGTGACTTATCATAATTAACTGCCAAATCCATACCCCAAATACCGGGATTGTTTTGCAAATTAACAGTTATTGAAACAGTACTGCCCACTCGCGCATTTTTTCTTTCTACCGTAACACACGGTTTATTCTGATCAATAACCGGTTCATTTACAATAACCGTAAAATTGGTAGATTTGTCATTGTAATTAACTGTTACAGTCTTTGTTCCTGCTGTAGCAGAACTAAAGCCGCTTGTTGTAAAACCGCTTGATACTGTTTTTGTTGAACCATCACTGTAGGTAAGCTTTAAGGTCAAGCCGGAAGTATTCAAGGATTCGCCGATTTCATATGTAGTTTTAGTCGGTTTTGTTGCAATTGAAATTGACGAAAGGGTAGGTTCAAGCTCGGGAGCGGATGTAACCGTTATACTGCAAGTTTTGCTATATGAAATTCCGTTGTATGTGAACTTTGCGGTAATCGTTGCTGTACCGGTTGCTTTTGCTGTAATTATTCCGTTTGACACGGTGGCAACACTTGTATTGGACGAAGACCAAGTTACTGATTGACCGCTCGGGGTTGTGGTTGCTGTCAGCGTTGTTGTTTCTCCGACTTTCATAGACTTACTTGTTGCGGACAATGTGATAGTTGGGGCATTTACAATTACGCAAAAGGTAGTATTCTTACCTTCATAAGTAACTGTAACTGTCTTTATTCCGACAGATGTAGAGCTAAATCCGCTTGTTGTAAAGCCGTTGGTTACAAATTCTGTAGAATCGTCATCATAGGTCAGTTTTAGCTGCAAACCTGTTGTATCAAGAGCTTCACCTACAAAGTAGGTTGTCTTGGTCGGCTGCTTACTGATCGAAATAAGATTCAAAGATTTACTGATATAATGAATGTTGGCAGTTGAAAGAGGTGCGTTATAATCATTAATACTTATACTTGACCATTCTTCCTCTGTTCCATAATAATATATATCACTTAAGTTTTTACAATTATTAAAAGCATACTTTCCAATACTAGTTACACTATGGGGAATCGCTATGCTTGTTAGTTTGTTGCAATGTTCAAAAGAACACCACGGAATGCTTTTTATATTGCTTTTTGATAGGTCAACGCTTTCCAAATTAATACTTCCATAAAATGAACTCATCCCTAAAGAGGTAACATAATTCGGAAGTGTAAAGCTATTATCACTCTTACCATGAGCATGCTCTTCAAATACTGTTTTATCTTTATTATATAGATTACCATCAACTGAAGTATAGTTCTGGTTATTTGAATCTACTTCAAAATACTCTAGACTACAACAATCAGCAAATGCATCAGAAGATACTAATGTTACAGAAGCAGGTATTTCAACTCCTGTAATACTTGTACAATCTTCAAACGCCCTATCACCAATATACTTTAATTGATTTGGCATTTTTGTAATAGTCAGCTTTTCACAACTAAAGAAAGCTAATGTCTGAATACTTTTTAATGAGTTTGGTAAGTTTATTTCTGTCAAATTGTCACACTGGTCAAATGCTTCAATCTCTATCGTCGAAACAGTCTCGGATAGTTCAACACTTTCAAGACTACTACAAAACAAAAATGCCTCTTGACCAACATTGGTAACACCATTCTCTATAATTACCTTTTTTATTTTATCACTATATTGATTCCAAGGTCTTTCAGAATAGGGATAGTATGATCCCATTTTTCCGTTTCCAGATATTATAATTATCCCAGTTGAAGGATAGAACCTCCACTCACAATCACCTGTAGTTCCAGAATAATTATCTCCTGTGCTTGAATTAATTGTAACATTAAACGTTGTCGTCTTACCGTTATAAGTTACTGTAATGGTCTTTGTACCGGCAGAAGAAGAATTAAATCCGCTTGTTGTGAATCCACTTGAAATTATTTCAGTTGAACCATCGCTATAGTTGAGTTTTAAGGTTAATCCAGCAGGATCTAAGGCTTCTCCGATTTCATAGGTGGTTTTAGTCGGGTTGGTTTGAACGGAAATAGATGTTAATGTTTTGGCTGGTTCCAGTTCAACTGTTACATTACCATTGGAAATTGTAGTAGCAATTGAACTTCCGTTCTCATCATACATTTTATATTCGATAAATTGTAAAGCTGCTGTACCCTCTGCTTTAGCGGTGAAAGTAAAAGTAACCAATGTTCCGTCTGAGCTAACAGCAGATGCACCGCTAAAAGTAACACGGATCAAATTTCCGGCTGACTGGTAATTCAAATTGCAGTTTTTAGTATGTCCGCTTACTATACTGCCGAAAGAATATGATTCAGCTGTCAGCAAGTTGCTGTCATACTGCAAAGTAAAGTTTCCGCCATATACATCGGAAGAATTAGAGATCATTATCGGAACGCTGACTGTTTCTCCGACGATTACGGTTTTGTTTGTAATTGAAATGCTCGGAGAAACAACCGGTTTGGACGAAATTGTAATTGTTGAACCATTTGCCATGGAAGTAATGGAACTGCCGTTCACATCATACATTTTATATGATGTGAACTTTAATGCCGCCGAACCTGATACACTTTGCTTTGCCGTAAAAGTAAATGTAACAAGTGTGCCGCTTGAAGTTAAGGCAGAAGCACCGCTGAAAGTAAAGCGAATCAAGTTACCCGCAGATTGATAATCAAGATTACAGTTTTTGGTATGTCCTCCGACAATAGAGCCGAAAGCGAAGAAATCAGCCGTAAGCAAATTGCTGTCATATTGAAGGGTAAAATTTCCTCCGTAAACTGATGTTGCATTTGCCAAATTTACCGCTACAGTAAATTGATCACCAGGGCTAACCGATTTGCTTTCCGCCGATAATTCCGGAACTGTAGCCGCATAAGTTTGGACGGCAAGTGTTGAGCTTAACAGACTGAATACTAACAGTAATGAAAGCATTAAGCTTCCAACTCGCTTGCAAATATTCATATTATCATTCCTTTCTGGATTCCATTTATTTAATTCAGCGAAGATATCAGACCGGCATCATAGCGTGAGATTATAACTGCGTCTCCGGCATCTACCGTTCCATCGCCGTTCACATCGCCAGCTTTCAATTGATCGGTAGTTAATGTAATCAGTCCCGCATCGTAACGGGAAATAATTACTGCATCGCCGGCATCTACTGCACCGTCACCGTTTATATCGCCTAGCGTTACCGTTGAGATTTCTTCCCATACCGCATAATAAGTTTTATTTGAGGTGGGAGTAACAGACTTAACACCGCTTGTTGAAGTGGAAGAAGTACCCCAGCCTAAAAAAGTGGCATTGCTCTTTGAGGGAGTAGGAAGCGTTACTGAATTTCCGCTTTTTGTAATAACATATGACGGAGAAACGCTGCCGCCGTTTGCATTTAAGGTTGTTTTATAGAATGTTACAGAGTAAGCGGTAGACAAGTTGCCGCTTGTATCTTTGACAACTAAATAATATGTTCCGGCACTTGAAACAGTCCTTTTAACAGTTGAGCTGCTTGTACTTGTATAAGTGTTGTTGCTGTATGTGCTGCTCGTACCCCAATAAAATCCGTCAACACCTATATTATCCGAAAGCTTTAAAGTCACCGTCTGACTTGTCGCAACATTATTTGTGGAGCTAATCGAGCCTGTTGGCTTTGTAGTATCATTTACTCCTATTGATATTGAATAATCCAATCCGACTAAATCATAAAAAGATGCCGATAAATACACTTTCACATAATAAACTCCATCTGATATAGTTTCTATATCAGGCAGATCTATTATTTCATCACCACTACAATAAATATCAGTTAAACTTAGTTCATTATATTTTCCACTTGAAAATTGATATATTGCTACTTTCCAATATGCCGATCCGCTCAAATATTTGTGTTTAAAACTTAAAGATAATTTTCCGGCACCTGATGTTGTAATTTTATAAACGTCAACATCTGAAGTGCTGTTCATACATCCTGTATAAGTTTGATTTAATGACATATTTGTAGCTGAATCGTAAGAATCATCCACTTCTTTTTCATAATATTCAGTTGAACCAAATGTATTTGTTAAACTATACTCAACACCGACTAAAGCGTAAAAAGACGCTGACATGTATACTTTTACGTAATAAACTCCGCCTGACGTTGCTCCTATAGACGGCAGGTTAATTGTTTCATCACCATTGCCATAAATATCAATTAAGCTCAGTTCATTATATTTGCCGCCCGAAAATTGATATATTGCTACTTTCCAATATGCTGACCCACTCAAATATTTGTGTTTAAAGCTCAATGATATTTTACCGTTACCTGATGTTGTTATTTTATAAATATCAACATCCGATATGCTGTTCATACATCCGGAATAAGTTTGATTTAATGACATATTTGTAGATGAATCATAAGAACCATTAACTTCTTTTTCATAATATTCAGTTGAACCAAATGTATTTGTTAAACTATACTCAACACCGACTAAAGCGTAAAAAGACGCTGACATGTATACTTTTACGTAATAAACTCCGCCTGACGTTGCTCCTATAGACGGCAGGTTAATTGTTTCATCACCATTGCCATAAATATCAATTAAGCTCAGTTCATTATATTTGCCGCCTGAAAATTGATATATTGCTACTTTCCAATATGCTGACCCACTCAGATATTTGTGTTTAAAGCTCAATGATATTTTACCGTTACCTGATGTTGTGATTTTATAAATGTCAACATCTGATATGCTGTTCATACATCCGGAATAAGTTTGATTTAATGACATATTTGTAGCTGAATCATAAGAACCATTAACTTCTTTTTCATAATACTCCGTTGAATTAAATGTATTTGTCAAAGTATACTCAACATCGACTAAATCGTAAAAAGACGCTGACATGTATACTTTTACGTAATAAACTCCGCCTGACGTTGCTCCTATAGACGGCAGGTTAATTGTTTCATCACCATTGCCATAAATATCAATTAAGCTCAGTTCATTATATTTGCCGCC
>DXYG01000067.1 GCA_019415925.1 Clostridiales bacterium | reverse complement strand
TTATTATATCATTTATTACTACAAACGTCAACAAAAATGACCATCTTTTCGATGGTCATAAAAGTATAATTATTTTATTCTTTTTTTGCAAATCCTTTTCCTCGGATTGTGCCTGCTGTGGTGACGATTATAAAAGCGTTTTCGTCAATACTTTTTACGCCGTTCTGGATTCTGTAAACCTGCTGAGGACGTACTGCGCACATTATAACACGCTTCTTCTCTCCGCTGTACGCTCCCTCGCCGTCAAGGAGCGTTACTCCCCTTTCGAGGTCGTTCATAATCGCCTTGCTCACCTCATCATACTTATTCGTTATGATGAACATTAGCTTGCCGTTTCCTCTTGAAGTGCCGTAGGAGATTGTGTCAATCACCTTTATGCTCACAAAAATCGCGATAATTGCATACAGAACGCTCTCCACGCTGTCGTAAACAAAAAACACCATTATAAGAATTACAAAATCTGCAATCATAATAATGTTACCCGTTGAAATATACGGCATATGCTTGTGAATATTCAGCGCAATAATGTCCGTTCCGCCTGTTGAACCGCCTCGGTAGAATATAAAACCGAGTCCGATTCCGTTTAAGATTCCGCCGAAAATTGCGGCAAGGAGTGTATCGCCCGTATAGACAGGCACAAACGGAGTTAATGCATCAATTGCAACGGACACAAAGGCTGTGCCGATAATCGTTTTTGTCAGAAAATTCATTCCGTTTTCAACTGCGCCCCAGATAAAAAGCGGAATGTTCATCAGGAAAATAAGCGTACCTATCGGGAGCGAGAACATAAAGTTGAGCATTGTTGCAATACCCGTAAGTCCTCCGGGGGCAATGTTATTGGGCGAAGTAAAAACAACTACCGAAAGTGCGTACAAAACTGCACCTACTGCAATTATAACATAATCGACAACTGCTGTTCTTACCGAGCTCAAGGTCGGCTTGTGGAATTTGAATTCTGATTTTTTCATTATATCACTTCTACTCAAAAATATGTATAATCAAATTAAAAAGCTCATCAATCCTGTCTTTTTCACCGTTTATGTGCAGATAGCCGAACAGCGCTTCAAGCCCTGTTGCGCTGTGATAATCAGCTACACTGCCGTTTTTCGGTGTGCATTTCGGTGCGGCATTTCTGCCACGCTTGTAAACCGAAAGCTCCTTTTCGGTCAAAGACGGCATTATCTGTTTTGCAAATTCAGCCTGACTTTTGCAGTTTACAAGCGACACCTTGATTTTGTTAAGCTCGCCGACAGGGCGGTTTGCCTTACGCACAAGGTATTCCCTGACAAGCAAATCGTACACGCCGTCACCCACAAACGCAAGCGTAAGCGGTGAAATTTCATCTGTTTTAGTATGTGATACCGTAATGTTTTCCATAATCTACCCAAATATTTCTAAAAAAGAATTAATCCATAAAGTCAAATTCAACGTCATAAATTGAAACAGTGTCACCGTCGTTACAACCCTTGTCACGCAAAGCGTCAATTACACCGCCGTTGATAAGCACTTTCTGGAAGTAGTTAAGGCTTTCGTAATCGTCAAAGTTTATGCCCTTCATAACCTGCAACAGCCAGTCAGCTTCGACTGTGTAAATACCGTTTACGTTTTTGATTGTTACGCTGTGGTCGTCAAAATCTTCCACATTGACAACAGGTGCAGGCTCTGCCTCATAGTGAACAATCGGCGGAAGCTTTGAGAGCATTTCCTGAATCTTTTTGAGCATCGGGTCAACGTCATAGCGGATTGCCGCCATAATAGGGAAAAAGTCATAGCCCTTTGACTCAACGTAATTCTTAAATTCTTCAATCTGCTCATCTGTAGCCATATCGCACTTATTGCCTGCAACAATCATCGGTCTTTGCGCAAGCTCGGGATTGAACTTTTCAAGCTCTGCATTTATTGTTTCGAAGTCCTCAATCGGGTTTCTTCCCTCACTGCCCGAAACGTCTACAATATGCACAAGCATTCTGCAACGCTCAACGTGACGTAAAAACTGATGTCCGAGTCCTGTGCCCTGCCACGCACCTTCGATAAGTCCGGGAATATCAGCCATTACAAATGAGCTTCCCTCACCCATTGACACAACGCCGAGAACGGGCGTTATTGTGGTGAAGTGGTAGTTAGCAATTTCAGGCTTTGCCTGAGAAACTACCGACACAAGTGTGCTTTTTCCGACATTCGGAAAGCCGACAAGACCTACGTCGGCAAGGAGCTTAAGCTCAAGCACAACGTCAAATTCTTCGCCCGGAAGTCCGGGTTTTGCAAATCGGGGAACCTGACGTACAGGCGTTGCAAAGTGGGGATTTCCCCAGCCGCCCTTGCCGCCCCTTGCGACAACATACGGCTCTTTTGTGGAAACGTCGGCTAAAATTCTGCCGGTGCTTTCTTCCTTGACAAGAGTTCCGACCGGAACACGGATAATCAAATCCTCGGCATTTCTGCCACGACATCTGCCGCCCCTGCCGTTTTCGCCCTTTGCGGCAAAGTATTTGCGCTTATATCTGAAATCTGCAAGCGTTGATAGGTTTGAGTCGGCTTGAAAGACAATGTTTCCGCCCCTGCCGCCGTCACCGCCGTCGGGACCGCCTGCGGCTACGTACTTTTCACGGTGGAACGAAACTGCGCCGTCACCGCCGTCGCCTGCTTTAATTTTAATTTTCGCTGTATCTACAAACATAAAATGTACTCCGTTTTTAATTGTAGGAAAGGTTTATTTTCCTCTATAACTATGGTTTAATCGGTCAAGTTTTATTGCTACTGCGGACACGGCACGCCGTGTCCCTACGATAGTAACCATAACGTTACTGATATTTCAATATAAATTCAGCGTTCAAACCTTTTTAAACAACACGTACTATTATAAATTCGGAGCAGAGTGACCCTTAACTCCACTCTCCACACTCCAAACTCCACACTATTATTAGTATAAACAAAAAGGGTGGATAAAATCCACCCTCTAATGATTTATGCTTACTGCTCAACAGGATAAACGCTTGCACGCTTTCTGTCTTTGCCAACACGCTCAAATCTTACTACACCGTCAATCTTTGCAAACAGTGTGTCGTCAGAGCCGATGCCTACATTTTCACCGGGATGAATATGTGTGCCTCTCTGCTTTACAAGGATGTTGCCTGCGAGAACCTTCTGTCCGTCTGCACGCTTAACGCCAAGACGCTTTGATTCACTGTCACGGCCGTTCTTTGTAGAACCCATACCTTTTTTGTGAGCAAATAACTGAATGTTTATTTTAAGCATTACCTTACACCTCCGAAATTTTCACTTTAATATACTTTGTGTATTGCTCCGAAAGAGCAGTTAAATGAAGCCTTAATCCGTCTAAAACAACGGCTGATTCTTCGGCTTCACCCTTTGACAGACTTAAACTCATAAATCCGTCATTTTCGGTAACATCTGCATTTATATGCAGGATTTCGGTAATTGTGTTTGCCGTCATATATGCCGCAGAGCTGACTGCTGCACATACAATATCACTGCCCTCGTCTGAAAAGCCCGAATGACCTGATATTTTAAAACCGCAGATTAAATTATCCGAACAGTTAAAAGTTACCGTAATCATACTCAGGCTTCAATTGAAGTAATCTTAACCTGTGTGTAAGGCTGTCTGTGACCCATTGTTCTCTTCTCGCCTTTTTTGGGCTTGTAAGTAGCAACTCTGATTTTCTTGCCCTTACCGTTCTTTAATACTTCACCAGTAACCTTTGCACCCTCAACAAAAGGTGTGCCAACCTTAAGACCGTCGTCTGTGCCAACGGCTACAACGTCGAATGTTACTGTGTCAGCTGCTTCAACGTTAAGCTTTTCAACAAAGATAACTTCGTCGTTTGTTACCTTGTACTGCTTACCGCCTGTCTGAATAACTGCGTACATTTTAGTACCATCCTTTACATTAGACTCGCTATCTATGGGTGGAGAAACTCACTTATAACCCACAATATGCGGCTTATATACTATACCACAAAGAAAACGTGTTGTCAACAATTTTTACCTTATTTTTCAATTTGAGTCATAAAATACTTTTCACTGTCCGACACTGCCTGAATTTCGCCCGAAGTTGCGTCTGCAAGTTGTTTGTTGAGCTTGTCGAGGTGTTCAGGCTTTATATGAAATTTTATCAGCACGTCAGCTTCATAAACGGTATCGTCAATTACTGCGCCGATTTCCATAATCAGTGAAGAAACCTTGCCGTACTGATTGTAGCTGCAGCGAGCCTCGCACATAAGACAGCTCTGCATCATCACGACATTTCCTGCTTCTAAAGCGACCTTTGCTCCCTGCGAATAGGCTCGCACAAGTCCTCCCGTACCGAGCAGAACTCCGCCGAAGTAGCGTGTTACAACAATGCATACGTCATAAATTTCATTTTTCGTGATTACGTCAAGCACGGGCATTCCTGCTGTACCTGACGGTTCGCCGTCATCGCTGTAGCGTTTTATGTTGCCTTCTCTGAGCGAATAGGCATACACATTATGCGTAGCGTTCCAGTGCTCACTTCGCTTTGAGTTGATGAAATCAACTGCTTCCTGCTCGGTAGTAACAGGCTTGCAATAGCCGATAAAGCGTGAGCGTTTTTCCGTAAACTCGGAATGAGCTTCATTCTGAACGGTTTTGTAGTCTTTAGCCATTATGATACCTCAAATAATTTCGTTAAAGCAAATAAGACGACGCCGAAGCGCCGTCTTAACAATTACATAAAAATTATTTATCCATGCCGAAACGCTTTTTGAATCTGTCAACACGTCCGCCTGTATCAACTAATTTCTGCTTTCCTGTGAAGAAGGGGTGACATTTTGAACAAACTTCAACACGAATGTCCTTCTTTGTTGAACCTGTTTCAATAACATTACCGCAAGCACAAGTAATTGTTGTCTGCTCATACTTAGGATGGATATTCTCTTTCATTATTTTCACCTACCTGTCTTTGCACAATTAACAGAGTTATTATACTACACAACTTTACAAATTGCAAGTGTTTTTTTAAATTATTCCTGATTTTTTTGCAATGTCACATATTGTGAGTATTCTTCAAGGCTCATATTAAAGGAACGCATCTTTTTGGCATTATCAATTCCGACGTAGCGGTAAAGCGTTTTGTTCTCGCTCAGCTTTGTAACGTCCTCTTTGTCTTTGGGATATCGCTGAACAAAACCGAAGTTGATACATTCACGCTCAATGAATGCAACGGTCTTTTCGTCAGACATATCAAATCCTATGAGAAGTCCTGTCTGTGCCTCACTGCAGCCGCCCTTTGGCACAAGCTTTTGTGCCGCCGCCTGCGCTCTCACTTCTGTGTAGTCGGGATTTGCAAGAAATTCCGAGAGCTTTTCATTATACAGCTTTTCCTGCTCGCCAAAGGAAACGTAAGCCGAAACAAGATTTATTTCAACGCCGGACTCCTTTGCTTTATTGCAGAAATTTTCAAGATTATTTGCCGCAAGAGAATTAACATGAAAATTTCCATAGTTTTTAAGCTTTGGCATATAGTCGGCAGACAGAGGATTACTGTTGTTCACCACACGCAAAAGCTCCTCGCTCTGTTCCTGCTCAAGCTGATGCGCAGACTTCGGCTGAGCCTTATCGGTAAAAGCGTTGTAGGCAAAGTAGCCGCCGACTAACAGTCCTGCAACAAGAATAATGACTGCTATTGCAATAACGAGCCGCCGTCTTGCTGTGGAAAACGGAAGTATTCTGCCTGTTTTTGCGGCTTTTGCCGCCTGACGTCTGCGCCGTTTGGAATCACGGTAGCGTTTTTTATCATACGGTGTAAGTCCGTAGGACATATTTCACCTGCTTTTTTTAATCCGTTATATAAGTCGGAGATTATCAAAACCCGGTATCTCGGGAGTCATACATTTTTCTGATTCTTACGCAAGAAACCACTTAACTTATATTTTTAAAAATCACTTAATAGCTTTAGTTTCAATTTCTTCAACAGCCATTTCGATGAACTGTTCAAGCTTCATTGCGCCGAGGTCGCCCTCTTTTCTGTGACGAACAGAAACAGTCTGAGCCTCGATGTCCTTATCGCCGATTATAAACATATAAGGAACCTTTTCAAGCTGTGCTTCACGGATTTTATAGCCGATTTTCTCGCTTCTGCCGTCAACCTCAACACGCATACCTTTTTCTTCAAGAGCCTTTTTGATTTCATAAACGTAGTCAAGGTGTCTGTCGGCAACGGGAAGCAGCTTAACCTGAACGGGTGCAAGCCACATCGGGAACGCACCAGCATACTTTTCAATGAGAAGTGCAAGAGTTCTTTCGTAACAACCGAGTGAGCTTCTGTGGATAATGCAGGGAATCTTCTTTGTGCCGTCCTTGTCAACGTACTCCATACCGAATTTTTCGGCGAGCATCTGGTCAATCTGGATTGTGATAAGCGTATCTTCCTTGCCGTAAACATTCTTAATCTGAATGTCGAGCTTCGGACCGTAGAAAGCAGCTTCTCCTATTCCCTCAACGTACGGAATTTCAAGGTGTTCGAGAATCTTCTGCATCATATTCTGTGCTTCATCCCACTGCTCAGCTGTACCGATATACTTTTCTGTATCGTTGGGATCCCACTTTGAGAAACGGTATGAAACGTCGTCATAAAGTCCGAGAGTTTTAAGCATATAGATTGCAAGCTCAAGACAACTTCTGAATTCATCCTCGAGCTGTTCGGGAGTACACATAAGGTGTCCTTCGGAAAGTGTGAACTGACGCACTCTGATAAGTCCGTGCATCTCACCGCTTGCCTCGTTACGGAAAAGTGTTGAAGTTTCGTTGTAGCGGAGCGGAAGGTCACGGTAGGAACGCTGACGGTTAAGATAAGCCTGATACTGGAACGGGCAGGTCATAGGACGAAGCGCAAAAACCTCGTCGTCCTTTTCGGGGTCGCCGAGAATGAACATACCGTCCTGATAGTGGTCCCAGTGGCCGCTGATTTTGTAGAGGTCGCTTTTTGCCATATACGGAGTTTTTGTGAGCTGCCAGCCCCTCTTCTGCTCCTCGTCCTCAACAAAGCGCTGTAAAAGCTGGAGGATTCTTGCACCCTTAGGGAGAAGAATCGGAAGTCCCTGTCCGATTACCTCGGAGGTTGTGAAGAGCTCAAGCTCACGTCCGATTTTGTTGTGGTCACGGTTCTTTGCCTCTGCAAGCATTTTGATGTGCTCTTCAAGCATTGATGCCTTCGGGAATGCAACACCGTAAACTCGGCATAGCTGAGCGTTGTTTGCGTCACCTCTCCAGTATGCGCCTGTGCAGTTTGTAAGCTCAATTGCCTTGATTACGGAAACATTCATAAGGTGAGGTCCTGCGCAGAGGTCTGTAAAGTCATCCTGCTTATAGAATGTGATGTTCTCGCCCTTGTCTGAGTGCTCTTTCGCAAGCTCAACCTTAAAAGGCTCGTTCATCTCCTCAAGCTTTGCAACTGCCTCTTCGGGAGAAAGCTCAAAGCGTTCAAGCGCAACGCCCGACTTAACGATTTTCTTCATTTCAGACTTGATTTTTTCAAGGTCATCGGCAGAAAACGGCTTTTCCACATCAAAGTCATAGTAGAAGCCGTTGTCAATTGCAGGTCCTATTGCACACTTTGCATTCGGGTAAAGTCTTTTAACAGCCTGTGCAAGCACGTGGGAAGCAGTATGCCAGAAAGCCTTTTTACCCTCGGGGTCGTCAAATGTGAGAAGTTCAAGCTTGCAGTCGCTTGTAAGCTCGGTGCGTAAGTCAACAACCTCTCCGTCAACCTTTGCACAACAGACTGATTTGTACAGTCCTGCGCCAATTGATTTTGCAATTTCAGCAGGAGTAATATTGCTGTCAAATTCCTTGACTACTCCGCCTTTAAGTTCAACCTTAATCATTTTTATTCTCCTTATCCTTTAAATATTATTTGATTAATTAATAAAAAAACCCCAATATTCCATAAAGGAATATTGGGACGAAGTTACTCGTGGTTCCACCCTTATTCGGCAATAAATTGCCCTCAAAAACTTTAACGCAGTTATACGCCGCACCATTTCCTGTGCAGTCTCAAAGGTGGTAGAATGTAAGACCATATACGGATTTTTCAGCATACAATCCGCTCTCTGAAAATGGCGATTTACAAACCGTGTCCTTATCGTTGATTTAATTTATTAATTTATAATATAACACCGAAAAATAATAATGTCAACAATTATTTTTTGCTGTCAAGCTCCTGCAAAAGCAAATCAATGTCGCTCAGCTTCTTTTCGGGTTCCTTTTTAGGAGCAGGATTTTGGGCAGGCTCAGGCTCGGGCATTTTAACTTGGGCAGGCTTTTCTGCCTTAGGCTCAGCCTGTATAACTTGGGCAGGCTCTTCAAATTCATTATTTTCGGTTTCGGCAGGAGCTTTCTGCTCGGCAACAAGCTCTGACTTTTCTTCGGAATTGTCATTGTAGAATACAAGTCTTGATGAGGTTGCCTTTTTCATTTCCTTTTTGGTGAGATACGGAATAGGCTCTTTGTCGTCCTCTGCTCCGTAGCCTATTACAAAGTCGTCAAGACCTGTAATTGAAGGGATTTTATCCGAAACCTTAGGCTCGTCTTTCTGATCAGTTTCTGCGTCTTTCTTTTCTGCAAAAACGAGCTCATCATAGCCGCCCGACCTGACATAGCTGTTTTCGTAGGTATCTTCATCATCGGGCATACCGTCGATTATTTCAATTTCGTCTTTGGTATAGGTGTTGAAGGTCATTTCAACAATGAACGAGAGAGCGTAAATTGAGAAGATAATAAGCTCTGCGCCAAATAAAGACTGTGAAGCAAGAGTGCCCTCAATCATAGACGTAAAGATGACATAAAGACCGTATGAAAGCGAGATTGCAACAGCGGGAAGTCCGTAGATAAAGCAGGCTTTAACGGGATTTCTGCCCTTTATTCTTGAAACAATCATAGAGTGTGAGAAGTAGTAAAGGGTGATAAAAATGTAACAGAAAAGCGGAGTCATATCGCTTGCAGAAATTGAAACCTTGGTTGCAACAAGAAATTCGGAAACGAGCTCTGAACAACCCCACAGTGCAGGGAAAATAAAGAGCATTGAAACACCCGACACAGTTGATTTGCCTGTAAAATGCACCTTTGACATAAGGATAAGCGCAATTGCGGCAGGAATTGATAATGCCGCACAGACGACGGTCATAAGGTAGTATTCCGAATCATTTGATGTGTTTAAAATCGTGGTTATTGCCGAGGCCGCAACCGAAGTGCCTGCAAGGACAGCAAAAACACCTGCGACGTAATTCTTTTTCACCGGATAAACAGGTGCTGTCTTTCTGTCAAAAATATTGATAATTACACACACAAGAAAGAGTGCAAGTGTAACACCGATAACTGCATATGTAATTCCCATTTTGTTCATTCCGAGAAACATTCCGCTGCCGTCAAGGCCGAAAATGCTCATAAGCTTAAGTCCGACAGTTGCAATAACTGCAAGAATAAAGGGTATAACCGAATATTTTACCTTCATAAAACTGCTCCGTTTCTATATATACTAAGGTTATTTTAATTTTATTGTGAACATATATTATTTTAAGACAAATATATCATTATGTCAAGGAAAAATAAAACACAATTTACGTATGCAAAAATTAAATTTTCTGTGCGAAATAAAGAGGTGGTAGGTATCGGAAAGAAAATCCTTGCCTGTGCACTGCTGCTTGTCTTAATGGCACTGCTGCCTTTTACGGCGGTTAAATGCTCAAACAGAGGCAGTAAAACCGAAGTAAATCTGACAAGCAGTACAGGCAAAACAGATAATAACACAAATGTCAGTGATGATTCCAATGCAATACTCGTCGGTCTGACAGCCGCAATTTGCAATGAAAATTTCTGCGATGAAGCAATAAAGGCAATTGCAATTCTTATAAATACAGATTATGGGATAAATCCTGACAACTTTAATTTAAAGAACAAAGATGTTTACTTATCGGAAAATGAGCTTGATAATTCTAATAAAGAATACTATTCAAAAATTAAGAGCATTGTAAACACTATGGAAAAGAAAACTCTGACGCTCGGAAACGAAAAAGTTTTTATCCCCTATTCTAAGATTTCCTGCGGTTATACGCTTGACAGCGAGGACTGCGAGTACATAACGTCTGTCGCATCCCCTTGGGATTGCTTTTCGCAAGAATATGATGAAAACGCTGAATGTATCGGAGTGAGCGTAAACGGAATAAACTGCCTTTGTCAGAACGGCGCAAGTGCAGAACAGGCACTAAAGTGGTACCTGCCCGAATTTGAAATAAAATAGCAAGAAAGTCCGTACTGCATATTATGTAATGAGATAATACCGATTTTAGATTATCGGAATTACACTCGTAATTTACAAAGAAGGAGAATGGAAATGGAATTGACCGAAATCATAAAAGAACAGTACGGACTTTCAAGATTTCCTGCAAAGACTTCCGAAGCAATGGCATACGTTCCGTTTCAGCCTGACAACGCACCTACCTATTCGCCGATGCAGGGATTTGCGTCTGGAACAATGTATCCTACGCTGAACAAACCGTTCTACGGAAGCAAGTGTGGTGCTCACAATGACTGAACGAGAAATACTGCTTAAGAAAATATCGACCTATCAGTTTGCGGCATTTGACCTTCAGCTTTTCCTCGACACCCACCCATACGACAGGAAAACGCTTGAAAAGATGAAGGAATACAAAGCATTGGCACAACCGCTTATTGCTGAATACGAAGAAAAATACGGTCCGCTGACAAAAAGTATGACAAGCTCAAATCACTGGCACTGGATTATGGGACCGTGGCCGTGGGAAAATGAGGAGGACTGCTGATGTTTGTATATGAGAAGAAACTGCAATACCCTGTAAATATCAAGCAAACTAATCCAAAGCTTGCTAAAATCATTATAACTCAATATGGCGGTCCCGACGGAGAACTTGGAGCATCGCTGAGATATTTAAGTCAGAGATTTACTATGCCACTTCCTGAACTTAAAGGCACACTGACTGATATAGGTATTGATGTGCCTTGGTTGGAAATTTTTTCATTATAGCTGTCAATTTTAGCCTTACCCCAGAGAATTTTTGCACTCCACTTGTGGGGAATGAATTTAAGGTGAATTTCAAGCTCACGATTTTTGCTTACTACGATTTTATCTACTATGTTGCGGTAAAATGTATCGCTCCACTCTTCGCCAGTTATGATTGAATTTACATAATCTCTAATTTCACCGATTATTTTTTCCTTGTCCGCAAACATACTGCTGTGGGCTTTTTCTTTTTGCAGTTTTTCGGATATTGTATCAAATTCGGATTTAAGTCTTTCGCAGGCTTTGCGGTAATCCGAGGTTTCGATATCGCCCGACAGGCACATATCAAGTAGCTTTTGCTTTTTGTTTTCTATCTTTTCAAGCTCGTTTTCAAAATAGGTTATATTGTCTTTCTCTTTATCGGATTTCAGAACATCTGACACGATTTGCAATACGCTTTCTAAAATTTTATTTCTGTCTTTCATAATATCTGAAATAATATGTTGCAGAATTGAACAAATGTCCTTTTCATTTATTGAAACATTTGAACAGCCGACCTTTTCATTATTTTTGTTAGTTCGCTCCTTGCCGTATTTCTGATTCTGAATACAAACCCAGCTTTCATTCCGTTTACCGTTTGATGAAGTCTTTTTTCGGTGGATAAAGGTTGAACCGCACTCGGCACAGATTATTTTCCCCGACAGAGCGTATCGGTTTGCAAAGCCGTTTTTTGCTACGTGAAGATTTTTTCGGCGTTCAAGCTCTCTTTGCGTTGCTTCAAACATCTCTCTTGAGATAATCGGCTCGTGATGATTTCGGATTGTCACATACTCAACCTCGCCCTTGTTGTACTTTTTGTTGTGCGACAGATAATCAGGTGTGTAGGTTTTCTGCTGAATCAAATCACCGCAGTACTTTTCATTTTTGAGAATTCGCAATATCACTGTGTATGACCAGTCTTTCATATAGGTTGAAGTTTTGATTCCTGCATCCTTCAACTCCTTTGCAATAACGTGAGTTCCTTTGCCCTCGTTGAGGAATTTATGATAGATTAATCTGACGGTTTCTGCTCCCTCTTGATTTATGTACAGCTTTCCGTCACGAACATCGTAGCCCAGCATATCTCTGCCGAACACAATGCCTTGCTCCATCATTCTGCGTTGTCCCCACTTTACTCTGTCGGATGTTTTGCGGCTCTCCTCCTGAGCGATTGACGACATAATCGTCAGACGAAGCTCTGCGTCAGGGTCAAGCGTGTTTATATTATCATTCATAAAAATCACGCCTATGCCGTAGCTTTTAAGTTCTCTTGTGTAGCCAATGCTGTCAAGAGTGTTTCTGGCAAATCGACTGATTTCCTTTGTGATAATCAAATCAAACTTTTTTGCTTTTGCATCTTCTATCATTCGGTTGAATGACGCTCGCTTTTTTGTACTCGTTCCGCTGATTCCCTCGTCAACATAAATTTTGTAAAGCTCCCACAACGGATTACGTTTTATATACTCATTGAAATATCTTTGCTGGCTTTCAAGTGAATTTGCCTGATCGAGATTATCGGTTGACACTCGGCAGTAAGCAGCAACCTTTTTAACTTCGTTTTCAAACTTATTTAACATTTTTATACCTCCTTCGGCAACACAAGTATATTATTAATTCTCACAATGTCCAGAGAAATTTTCAGAGTAACTGTTACGGTGTCACTCTGAAAATTTTCCCGTTATTGATTTTAATACTAATACCTGATAGAAAGTTGATTAATATTTGCGAGGATAATTTTCGCAAGACAAGGCGGAGGACGCCGCAAGGCTGACGCCTTGCAAGGACGACAACGCAGTATTGTGGAAATTAGACCGCAAAGATTTTCTACTTTTTATTAGGTATTAGTATAAGCTTTCAATTTCTTTAGACACTCCTCGTACTGATTCTGAGTAAGATAACCTCGCTCCTTTAGTACAAGGAAGATTGATTGTTTAATTTCATTTTCAAATTCTTTACTGACATTTTTCTGCTCTGCATTTTCATTTTGGTTTTCAAAGATGATTTTTGTTTTCACCTTAAACACCTCGGTAAAAACTATGCAGTTGCAGATTGTCTATATTCTTTCATCATCCTTTCTATGTTGATTTGGTTAATGATTTTAATAAAAGCATATTTTCTCCTTTGTCATACATTTTTGTTCCGTGCTTTTTGGCTTGAACACTGAATTTTAAGATAGTATGGAATACATTTAGTAACACTTTCTGAAAAAAGTAACACCTTTTATATTTCCCGAACGGCACTGCCGGACGGTGTATTTCGGCGCAATCGTGCTTGCACGGAATACGCCTTTATCCTGCTTAACTACCTACCCGGTAAATCACAGACTGATATTGAAAAAACTGCTTGTAGAAGCTGTTTTTCTCTCTGCCGTAATTTCGCCCAAATTTCGAATTTTACTTACAGTCGGGTACTTTATCCGTTCTTTCCTGAAAGTCGGACAAACCGCCAAATTCTGCCCAACATCTGCGTTGTGGACGATAAGGACGATAAAAACGATAAATCAGACAGCAATATTTTCATCGTACTTATCGTACCTAACGTACTCACTGTCCGAATTATCAATCTCAAAATCATATTTGATTTCAACCTTTCTGATGTTGTTTTCCTTATACGATTTGAAATAAATGTGATTGTCATTCAGATCATACTTCCACTTGTTCATCATCCTTTTCAGAATTCGAGCCGAAAGATTTTTGCCTGAAAAAGCATTGTAGCGTTCAAGAAATTCTGCATTGCTTCCGTTGAAATATTTATCTGCTTTCATAATCTCAATTAGCAAATTCATTTCATCAGGTAAAAGCATATTCGGATTCTCTGCACTGTCTGCTGTCATCTTCCAAGTGCAATCCTCTCTTGAAAATGCAAGCTCAATTTCTCTGTCCTCAATATCTCTTCCCGTACAAAATAATGTTGCGTTGCCCTGCGTGCGATTGCTCTTTTTCAAAACGAATAGAGCATCGGCACAGACTGCAATACCGTTCGTGCCTGAAATCTCATTGATTGGGTCAGAGTCGCCTTGCTTTCTTAAATGATGAACAAGTAAAATAGCAATTTTCAATTCATCAGCAAGTTTCTTGAGCTTCTGCACCTCAAGATAATCATTAGAATAGTTTGAATCCTTATTGGCAGAACGTATAAGCTGAAAGGTATCAATGATAATCAAGACGGTATCCATATGTTCATCAACAAAATTTCGAATCTGCTCTTCCAACTTATCATCGAGTTTTGAACAATCCGTAACAAAATGAACATTACTCGGCACTTCATCAGCTATAGCTGTCAGCCTGTCCTGTAATCTGCTTTCATCATCTTCAAGCGACAGATACAGAGTTGTACCGCTGTCGGTGTGCAGACTCCACACATCTTCGCCTTTTGCTATCCGAACACACCAGTCAAGAACAAGCCACGACTTACCTACCTTTGGCGAGCCGGCTATAATCGAAAGACCGCTTGTGAGCAGTGAATTGATTATAAACTTCTTTCTCGGCAAATCTTTTTCCATAAGACTTGCACCGTCGATTGAATCGAATCTTTCCTTACTGCCCAACTCCAAATTTAAATTCTGAATCATTTTTCTCCTTTCCCTGTTACTCATACCTTATATGATTTCTAAATATCATAGCTCCGGTATGGTTATACAGTTGTAATCCAAAAACTGTTGGAATTTTTTCACCGGTGTGATACAATAATCTCATACTTTTCAAGAAAAA
>DXYG01000066.1 GCA_019415925.1 Clostridiales bacterium | reverse complement strand
GCAATCTTTTTGTGGGCTCTGCCCACACCCGCAAGCCTTTAAAAAAGGCTTGACCAAAATTTTTAATTTTTTTGCGAGTCAACTCACCACTAAATTTTGGTTTATCTTTTTTACAAAACTAAACATATACAGTTAAGATAAATGAATTATCGGATTAAATTATATACAAAAAGGCTGCCTTGCAAATGCAAAGCAGCCAAATTTTAAAATTTATAGTGAGTTAATCGACTAAAAATTACTCGTTAATAGCGATAACTGCGCCTGAACCTACTGTTCTACCGCCTTCACGGATAGCGAAACGAAGACCAACTTCGATAGCGATAGGAGTGATAAGCTCAACGTCCATTTCAACGTTATCACCGGGCATACACATCTCTGTTCCCTCGGGAAGTGAGATTGTACCTGTAACGTCAGTTGTTCTGAAATAGAACTGGGGACGATAGTTGTTGAAGAAAGGTGTATGACGGCCGCCCTCGTCCTTAGTAAGAACGTAAACCTGACCACGGAACTTTGTGTGGGGGTGAATTGTACCGGGCTTTGCAAGTACCTGACCTCTCTGGATTTCAGTTCTCTGAACACCACGGAGAAGTACACCTACGTTGTCGCCTGCCTCTGCATAGTCAAGAGTCTTTCTGAACATTTCAAGACCTGTAACAACAACTTTTCTCTTTTCATCTGTAAGACCAACGATTTCAACTTCTTCAGAAGTCTTAATCTGACCTCTTTCAACTCTACCTGTAGCAACTGTACCACGGCCTGTGATTGTGAATACGTCCTCAACAGGCATAAGGAAGGGCTGGTCAGCCTTACGGTCAGGAGTAGGAATGAACTCGTCAACAGCAGCCATAAGCTCGTGGATGCAAGCATACTCGGGAGCCTTGGGATCCTTTGAATCGCTTGTAAGAGCAACATAAGCTGAACCCTTGATGATAGGTGTATCGTCGCCGGGGAACTCGTACTCGTTAAGAAGATCACGAATTTCCATTTCAACGAGCTCGAGGAGTTCGGGATCGTCAACCTGGTCAGTCTTGTTCATAAATACTACGATGTAGGGTACGCCTACCTGACGAGAAAGAAGAATGTGCTCTCTTGTCTGGGGCATAGGACCGTCAGCAGCAGATACAACGAGGATAGCGCCGTCCATCTGAGCAGCACCTGTGATCATGTTCTTTACATAGTCAGCATGGCCGGGGCAGTCAACGTGTGCATAGTGACGGTTAGCTGTTTCATACTCAACGTGAGCTGTGTTGATTGTGATACCACGCTCTCTCTCCTCGGGAGCCTTATCGATGTTAGCGTAATCAACGAAATCAGCGTCGCCTTCGAGGTTGAGAACCTTTGTGATAGCAGCAGTAAGTGTTGTTTTACCATGGTCAACGTGGCCGATTGTACCAATGTTAACATGGGGTTTATTTCTTTCAAATTTTTCTCTTGCCATTGGAAATTTCCTCCTTATTGGTTGTAAAAAGAATTTACAATAGATTTAATGATATTGTACCAATATTTTTCAAAAAAATCAATACATTTTTTAAA
The DNA here is from genome assembly GCA_019415925.1 of Clostridiales bacterium. Lineage (GTDB taxonomy): Bacteria > Bacillota > Clostridia > Oscillospirales > Acutalibacteraceae > Ruminococcoides. The sequence continues at coordinate 13,500 of DXYG01000066.1, read as the reverse complement.
AAATTACGCTTAGAAAGCCGAATTAATCCTTCTTAGCTCTCTCGTTCATAATCTTTTCGGCAATATTCTTCGGAACCTCAGCATATGTGTCGGGCTCCATTACATACTGACCGCGTCCCTGAGTCTTGGAACGCATATCCGTTGCATAACCGAACATCTCTGAAAGCGGAACGTGAGCGATAACACGCTGAACACCGTTGTCAGCTTCCATGCTCTGAATCATACCACGGCGTGAGTTAAGGTCGCCGATAACGTCGCCGAGGTACTCCTCGGGAGTGATAACAGTAACCTTCATAATCGGCTCAAGAAGTACGGGGTCTGCCTTCTTCATAGCGCTCTTGAATGCCATTGAACCGGCAATCTTAAATGCCATTTCAGAGGAGTCAACCTCGTGATATGAACCATCATAAAGCTCAACCTTAACGTCAACTACGTTGTAGCCTGCAACAACACCCGAAAGCATTGCACCCTGAATACCCTGGTCAACAGCAGGAATGTATTCCTTGGGAATTGCACCGCCGACAATGTTGTTAACGAACTCGTATCCCTTGTCCTTGTTGGGGAATACGTTAATCTTAACGTGACCGTACTGGCCCTTACCGCCTGACTGACGAGCATATTTCTCATCAACGGAAGCTTCCTTGCGGATTGTTTCCTTGTAAGCAACCTGCGGAGCACCGATGTTAGCCTCTACCTTGAATTCACGGAGAAGACGGTCAACGATAATCTCAAGGTGAAGCTCACCCATACCTGCGATAATTGTCTGACCTGTTTCTTCGTCGGTGTAAGCCTTGAAGGTCGGGTCTTCTTCTGCAAGCTTTGCAAGAGCAATACCCATCTTTTCCTGACCTGCTTTGGTCTTGGGTTCAATAGCAACACGGATAACAGGCTCCGGGAATTCCATTGACTCGAGGATTACGGGGTGCTTCTCGTCGCAGAGTGTATCACCTGTAGTTGTATTCTTAAGACCAACGGCAGCAGCAATATCACCTGCATAGCAGCAGTCGATATCTTTTCTGTCGTTAGCGTGCATCTGAAGAATTCTGCCCATACGCTCGTTTGAGTCCTTAACCGAGTTATAAACAGTAGTACCTGTTGTAACGGTACCTGAATATACACGGAAGAAGCAGAGCTTACCTACGAACGGGTCTGTAGCAATCTTGAATGCAAGAGCAGCAAAAGGCTCTGAATCAGAAGATTTTCTCTCAGTCTCGTCGCCTGTTTCGGGGTCAATACCCTTGATAGCAGGAACGTCTGTAGGAGCAGGCATATAGTCAACAACAGCGTCAAGGAGCATCTGAACGCCCTTGTTACGGTATGAAGAACCGCAGGTTACGGGAACCATTGTGTTGTCGATAGTAGCTTTTCTGATAACTTTCTTGATTTCATCAACTGTGATTTCTTCGCCGCCGAAGTATTTCTCCATAAGCTCCTCGTCGAGTTCAGCAACTGACTCGATGAGCTTCTCACGGTACTCGTCAGCTAAATCCTTCATATCCTCCGGAATTTCTTCCTCGCTGTAATCTGTGCCGTCCTCATTGTGATAGATTTCAGCCTTCATTGTTACGAGGTCGATGATACCGCTGAAATCATTTTCAGCGCCGATAGGAAGCTGAATCGGAACAGCGTTACATTTAAGTCTGTCCTTCATCATCTGAACAACATGGTAGAAGTTAGCACCCATGATGTCCATTTTATTAACGTAAACCATTCTCGGTACGCCGTAGTTGTCAGCCTGACGCCAAACGGTTTCTGACTGAGGCTCAACGCCGCCCTTTGCACAAAGTACAGTTACAGAACCGTCGAGTACACGGAGTGAACGCTCAACTTCAACAGTGAAGTCAACGTGTCCGGGAGTATCGATGATGTTGATTCTGTGGGGCTTGTACTGCTGCTTGCTGCCTCTCCAGAAAGCTGTAGTAGCAGCAGAGGTGATTGTGATACCACGTTCCTTCTCCTGAACCATCCAGTCCATTGTAGAAGCACCATCGTGTGTTTCACCAATCTTGTGGTTTACGCCGGTATAATACAGGATACGCTCTGTTGTAGTTGTCTTACCGGCATCGATGTGAGCCATGATACCGATATTTCTTGTCTGTTCAAGTGAAACCTGTCTTGGCATAAAATCCTCCTCTTAAAATTACACGGGTAATAGAGATTACCATCTGTAATGAGCGAAAGCCTTGTTGGCCTCTGCCATCTTATGAGTATCCTCACGCTTTTTGAATGCGCCGCCCATGCTGTTTGTGGCGTCGAGAATTTCTCCTGCAAGTCTTTCCTTCATTGTCTTTTCACTGCGGGCTCTTGAGTAAGTGGAAATCCAACGAAGACCGAGTGTCTGACGTCTTTCGGGACGAACTTCCATAGGAACCTGATATGTGGCACCGCCGACACGGCGAGCCTTTACTTCGAGAACGGGCATTACGTTTTCCATAGCCTGTTCGAAAACCTCAAGCGGGTTATTACCTGTCTTTTCAGCAATAATGTCAAATGCACCGTAAACAATTTTCTGAGCAACGCCCTTTTTACCGTCGTACATAATGTTGTTGATAAGACGTGTTACAAGTTTTGAATTATAAAGCGGATCGGGTAATACGTCACGCTTCGCAATAGAACCTCTTCTTGGCACTTTGCTTCCCTCCTTCACAATAATTGAGATATCATAGGTACTCGAAAGCGACAAACTCCCGTATGCCAACAAGAACTTCTACTGAATATATATAGAAAATTCCTGCCGCATAGCAGAACTTAATTATTTAAGTCAAGAGAGTTTTGTCAATTCCTAATTATTTACCTTTCTTAGGACGCTTTGCACCGTACTTTGAACGGCTCTGCATACGTCCGGAAACGCCCTGAGCGTCGAGTGTACCACGAACGATGTGATAACGAACACCGGGCAAGTCCTTAACACGGCCACCACGGATAAGAACAACGGAGTGCTCCTGAAGGTTGTGACCTACGCCGGGGATATAGGAACTGACTTCAATACCGTTAGAAAGTCTTACTCTGGCAATCTTTCTGAGCGCTGAGTTAGGCTTTTTAGGAGTAGCGGTCTTTACAGCAGTACAAACACCTCTCTTTTGTGGGGAGTTCTGGTCAATAGCAACACGCTTCTTTGAGTTCCAGCCCTTTAAAAGTGCAGGTGCCTTTGCTTTCTTTTCAGAAACCTCTCTGCCCTTGCGTACCAACTGGTTAAATGTAGGCATATTTGTCCTCCTTTCAAAAATTATTTAAGAATTGAAAAACTGCTTTGCAAAGCAAAGCTCTTGTCAAGCACAATGTAATTTGCCCGAAAACAGGCGCACTTACAGAGTGCCCCACGATTTAACATTATAACCCACGCAATATCAATTTGTCAATACTTTATTTTGTAAATTTACATTTAGTTGCGATTTAAGCCGTTTTCAACACAATAAATTATAATTCCAAACCTAAAAAGGTCGGAACACCGTTTTAACGATGCTCCGACCTCACTTGTAAATTTACAAACCGAAATAACTGCTCAATCAGAATTTTCTGAAATTTTCAATTACTTCTTCACGGTGCTTGTAGTTGTCCGAATTTTCATCGGGCTTTTCGTCGCCAATACTTGAGTCCGTGTAAATCAGCAAATATTTTTCGTCATCGGAAAGGTATGCCTTTACCGACGGCAAATCAAGAATTGTAAACTCGCCGCTGTTCTTTACCGACTCAACAACAGTCTTTGCAGTATCGTTAAGATTTTTTAAGTCATATTCATAAAGCTCAATCGTAATTGCTTTTCCGCCGTAAGTTGTGATGAACTTTTTGCCCTCTTTTGCGCCGATAAGAGATGCGTCCATTACGGTTACAGTGCTTTCGTCAAGCTTGCCGTCCTTCATAGCAAGATACTCAAGCTCAGAAAAATAACTTATCAAGCCCTCAAGATTATCCTTAAAGTCAGCAGGTTTCGGCTCGTCCGCAGTAGCTGAACTGCCCGTAGCCTCGGTAGCCTGAGTTGCTTTATTTTCTTTTGAAAGTGCGTCCTTGTATCCACAGCCGGCTGTAACGGCAGCAATAAGTCCTACACATAAAATTGCGGCAATAAATCTCTTCATAAAAATAATCCTTTCAAAGGTAATTTGTCAAAGTTACATTTTATTATAACGCATAATGCAGGATAAATCAATATTTATATTAAAAAAAGTACGGACAGCCGTAGCTGTCCGCCTATGTTTTTCACAATGGTGTTGTTATTGAAGTGTTATGCAAGTACGTAAACGTTTACGTCACGTCTGCCGAAGTTTACACATTCGTCATAGGTGTTGTAGAAACAGTCTACAATTGCAGAGCCATCCATAAGCGCTCCGCCCGTATCAACAGCAGTTGCATAGCCGTAAACAAAGCTTCCGTCTGTTGAAACAATGTAGAGCTTTGAACCGTAGGGAATTATGTTGGGGTTAACTGCAACGCCGCCATGATAAGCAAGCACGCCTGTTGCTGTTCCTGCACCTGCGGGTGCGGTGTATGCTGTGCCGGAGCCTGTAAGCACCTGACTGTAGGCAACTGTTGCGCCGTTTGAGTCGGTAAAAGTTCCTGCACCGCAGCTTGTTGCGGCACCCTTTGTTCCGACAAGGATAACCTCGTCAACGGGCTTTTTGATTGTCTTTTCGGCAACAACCTTGTCTGAGGTCTTTTCGCCGTCTATGTACTTTACCTCACGGGTAACGATTTTTTCACCGTCTTTGCCCTCTGTCTTGACCTTTGCTTCGCCAAGCTCAACATCGTCGGAATTTTTCTTAACTGTGTCGTAAGCAATTTTTTCTTTTGAGGATTCCGTCTTGTATGTAACACGCTTGATTGTTACAGAATAGATGTTCTCAACATCTTCACTGTGCGAGGTGGAAAGAATATCGTCATCGTCTACCTCATAGCCTGCAAAGTTAAGTGCGTCGTACACATTCACAAGCGCAAGCTTAACTTCTTTTGTCTTTCCGTCGGCAGTTACACTGACCTTTTTGGTCTTGTAAATACTGATTTCCGTGTCCTTTCTGATTTCACTGTCGGGGGCAGGAACGGAAATTTCATCATCAGTAAGAGTAATGTCTGCTTTTTTCAGAGCGTCGGCAACTGTTCCCTTTGCAAGATGAACAAGCTGACTTTTGCCGCCGTTGTTGATTGTGATTTTGTTTGCGTCGAGGATTGTTACATCGAGCTTAAAATCGTTGTTGTGTGTGACTACAAGGTCGCCGTTTGAAAGCTCATACTCAACCTTGCTGCTGAATCCGTTGTTATCTTCCGAGTTTGAGGCGCTGTTACTGTCCGACTGAATTGCAGCCGCAACGGTAATAACCGAGCCGAGGACAACTGTTGCTGCAAGGCTCAGCGCAACGGCTGATTTTGCGATGCGAAGTTTATCCGCTGTAAATCTCATTGTAATAACTCCTTTTTCAATTTTTCAATTTTTTCATTCGGACACAAGTCATATATGCGTATGCGCCTGTATGTCCGAATTGAATGCAACGTTACGTTGCTTCAAATACCTTCCTGTGCCAAAGCAGTTTTGCAGGATTTTTGCAAGTCCGCTTGGCACAGTTGGCAATTATAAACTCGTCTTTTGGATATGTCAACCTAATTCAGAATTAATTTTTTGTGCAACACTTACAATGAATCTGGGTATTTTTCTCAATTAGCATTATTTTTTCGAGCTTTTATTTGATTTTTCCCTGCAAAAATATGGTCAATTTGCAAGAATTTAATTTGTCACCATTTTGTTATCTTTTTATTACTGATTTGTAACTATTTTATGACAACTATTACAGAAATATTACAGCAACAATAATCGACAAATTTGTTTAATTATATAGTTCTTATGCGCCAAATTAGAATAATAATTAACTATTTTATTATGCTTTATGATTTTACAAAAAACTCACTTTAAAGACGTTTGTAATATTCTCGGACATAACAAATCGGACAGCGACAAAGTGCCGCTGTCCGACTGAAAATACGATATATTTACATATAATATGTATCACTTTTTCTCCTTGAACGCAAAGAATCTCTGACCGATATAATTGAATGCAACAAACAGGCAGGAGCCTACGAGCATTGATGCGTTGCCTGCGAATTTGTCAACAGTCCAACCGAACATTGTAAGGGAATTTGCAACGCAAATCCACTTGGTAAGCGGGATTGCGATACCGTAAGCGAGCCCATAGCAAACGGCGATATTGAGCGCAAATTTTGCAATCGGTTTCCAGCCCTTTTCCTTGTTTTTGAAGGTAAAATACTTGTTGAGGAAGTAGCTTAAGATACTACCCAGAATGTAGCCGACAATTGACGAAATCCACTCGTCCCAGCCGCAGAGGTTGAAAAACAGGAACTGAAGTCCCATACCGACGATTGTGTTGAGGATTCCGACCATTATAAACTTCCAGAATTTAATGTCAAAAAACTGCTTGATAAAATCTTTCATCATTCACTGTCCTTTTCTTCGTTGTTTTCTTCCTCAAAATTTGAGTACTTTGTTATATAAATCGGTCTGTCCTTCGACTCCATATAAATTCTGCCGATGTACTCTCCGAGAATTCCTATTGACATTTCGGTAATGCCGCCAAGGAACAGCACAGCACACAGCGTTGTTACGTAACCCGGAGTAGTAATTCCGAAAAACAATGTCTGAATAAGCGTAATTAAAATATAGATAAGCGAAATTACGAAAATTACGCCGCCCATAACAGCCGTAAAACGCAGTGGTGCAACCGAAAAGCAGGTGATTCCGTCAAGCGCATATTTAAACAGGCTTGAAAATTTCCACGTCGTTGTGCCGAGCTGACGGTCAACAGTCTTGAAGGAAACCCATTTTGTGTTAAAGCCTACCCACGAGAAAATACCCTTTGAAAAACGCTGAACCTCGCCGAGCTCGAGGATAGAATCGACCATCTGCCTTGTCATCATACGGTAGTCCATTGCGCCGTAGGGATTTTTAACGTCAGTGAGCTTGTTGGAAATTTTGAAAAAAAGCTTAGAGAAAATTCCTCTGAATTTGCTCTCACCCTCACGCTCGTCACGCTTTGTTGCACAACAGTCATAGCCCTCTTTTTCAAGAGCCTCAATCATCTGCGGAAAAATCTCGGGCGGATGCTGTAAATCAGCGTCCATTACAACAACATAGTCTGCCGTTGAGTGCTGAAGTCCTGCATACATTGCAGCCTCCTTGCCAAAATTTCTTGAAAAGCAGATGTATTTGATATTTGAAAATTGTTTTGCAAGCTTTTTCATTACAAGATAAGTTTTGTCACGGCTGCCGTCGTTTACAAGAATGTATCTGAAACTGTACTCGGGAAGCGAGTTGATTACCTTGTTGGTTTCAAGCACAAAATGCTCAAGTCCTGCTTCCTCGTTGTAACAGGGAACGACTAAATCAATCGTTTTCATATGTATCACCCTTTTCATTTTTTTATTATAACAAACGCCGACAAAAAAGTCTACACATTTTTAAGAGTTTGGAGTGTGAAGTGTGGAGTATGGAGTTTCGGGTCGCTTCGTTCCGAATTTATAATAGTGCGTGTTGTTTGGAAAGGTTTGTTTGCTGATTTTATGTTGATAAATTGGAAACGTTTCGGGACGTGTGGGAACCCGTCCCCTACGAAATATATTTCAAACGTTTCCACTATAGCCGTAGGGGACGGCATCCCTGACGTCCCATTTTATAAATTGCATTGCAATTTATAAAATATATGGCGAACACAGTTCGCCGCTACAATATTAAAAAATCGTCTCTGCGGCAACGCCGCAATATAAATAAATTCGGGAACTCAACTTTTGAATTATAGCAATTTATCCACTCGACCGAAACTCCACTCTCCACACTATAACAAAACGGTCGGGCACCGCTTTTTAGCAATGCACCGACCTGTCTGCTCAATTAGAATACCGAGTCAATTTGTTTGTTTGCCGCAACGTCGGCAATCTGCTTAACAGCTTTGTTGATGTTGGACTTGTGAACGTGACCTACAGAAGTTCCGTTTACAGACGCAACGTAGCGGTTTGCACCTGTTTCGTAGAAGCTTACCGTATCACTGCTCTTATCGGTTGAGTATGTATAGGTAATCGTCAGAACGGGTGTGCCGCTTGCGCTCTCGGAATCCTGATCTGCAAGCTCTGTGTAGGATATATTCTGGAAAAGCGTTGAGAAGTATGAAAGCTCAATTTCCTTGTCACCGCACTTAACGCTTGTCTGGGTAGTTGTTGTTTCACTGCCCTCGTTGTCAGTTGAAGTAACCTCTTTTGAGCTTAAATTGAAGTCATACGTCTTTTTGCCGTCGCTTATGCTGACCTGAGAAAGCGATGTCATCTTGGGACTGAGCACGTATTCACTGACAAGCTTTTCGTAGCTTGTTGTGACCCAAGGCAGATTTGCAGAAGCCATAACATATACAACTTTTCCGCCTTTTTCCATTATATATACCTTGCCCTCGCCGTCGGGCTTTGAGCTGATAACGTCAACAGTAGTGTCGGGATAAACAGCCTTTACCTCTGCATAGGGAGTTGAAAGTCCGAGCTCTGAGAGCTGATTTGAGGACGGATTTACCATTTTTACGCTCTCGGCGTAAAGTCCTCTGATTGCACCCTCAACAAGACTGCTTTCGCTCTCGCTTGCATAGCCCTCATTCGGCTTTGTAATCCTGTAGGAAGCGGAGTTCTTGCCGTCGCTGTTGGGAACAAGCTCGATTTCACTGCCGAAGCTTGAGCCTGAAAGTGTGATTGAAGATGCCTGACTGTTGTCGGAATCCTTTGCAGAATCGTTGATTGTAAGGCTCATAAGGTCGGTAAGACCGTAGTCGAATACGCTTACGGAGTCGGTTGTTACAAGATAAACTGCATCTCCGTCGCCGAATTTTATGTAAGTTCCTGCACTCTGCGGAGCGTCGTCACCCACATAAACTACAGCCTTGGTCTTATCATCATAGGTAATTGTAACTGTAGACCTCGGATTGTCAAATCCGTATTCCTTAGCCTTATCCTTGTCAAGAGTGATTACCTTTGAAAAGTCAAGGTGTGAGGCAGCGGTTGCAATTGTATCGGCAACACCCTTCTGAAGGTCAAAATCCTCGTAACCCTTGATTGTGTATACGGTAGTGTCGGTTTCGCCCTTGTCGTTTATCGGAGTGTATGAAGTAATATCAAGCGTACCCTTGCTGTTTTCAATGTGAATTGTTGAAATTTTATTTGTGTCGTACTCAACAAGCGTACCGTAGCTGTTGTTTTCGATGTTACCGTCTTTGTCAGTGATGATTTCAGCCTGATGAACGCCGTTTTCATCTGTAGTAACGGTCATCTTTACGCCCTCGTCATAGGTAGCCGAGCCTTCGCTGTCGCCCTTTGGCAGGAAAATAAGCAAAAGCATCAGGCCAATCAGCAGAACAGCCGCTACAGCAACAACTATCAAAATTTTGGTGTTCTTTTTCATTATCTGTTCCTCCTGCGCAGCCATACGATAAGTCCTGCTATAAGAATTGCGGCAGGAAGAATCACTACAAATACTGCAATCATAATCGACTGGGTTGTAACGTCCGTTACTCCAAGCTCTGCGCTTTCAAGCGACTTTGACTCAATTGTGATTCCCGTATCGTCCTTATCTGCAATTGTATTTACAACATTCATAAAGTATGCCGAGTTGTTGTAGCTGTTGTAGCTCATTACGGTTTCATTGAACATTGTGAAAGAGCCGAATACTACAACTCTTGATGATTTTTCGTCGTTGTTTGTTTTAACGCCCTCAGCCGCAATGTTAAGAGGCTCGCCTGTGATTGCGTCCTGATAATTCCAGTTTTCGTCATAATCATAGGGCTGAACGCCTGCCTTGTCAGAGGTTGTGAGCAGTGAATGAGCCATTTCGCTGTCTTTGATGATAATATCGTGTGAGTCGCTGACTACTACGGGGATTTTTGAATTCTTAAGGTTATCCTTGTAGTAGTCGCTGTAATCTGTAATGAATGCATACGGAGTTGAGCCGCTGATAAGGTAGTCTGTGTTTGTTTCAAAAACATAACCGCCGTTTACCTGCATACCCCACTGGTCAAGAAGTGCGTCAATGTTCGGAGTGTCAACCTTGTCTGCGCACGGAACGTAAATAAGCGTTCTGCCGTACTTGCCGTCGTTGTCAAGCCACTCGGAAATCTTATCAACTGTGCTTTCGTCAAGGTCAACAGACGGAGCATAAATCATAATAAACTCAGCGTCATCGTCAATGTCCTGAGTTACAAGCGAAATTTCGTTTACTTCATAAGCGTTGTTTTCAAGCAATGTCTTGAGTGCCGAATAATCCTGCTCGTTGTTGCCCTTAATCATATCAACAACAACCTTGTCGTCAGCAGTTACGTTGAGAATTGCAGTAACAACAGCCTGTTCAATAGTAGTGCCCGTAAACTGATACTGACCGTAGTAACTGTAGGTTGACTCGTCATATTCAAAACAGTCCTCTACCTTCAAAGCCTTGTACTGCTTTCCGCACTCAACAAGCATAAAGTAGTTGTTTCCGCTTTCGCCGTTCCAGTCAACATTCGGATAGTTCGACGTAAAGGTCGGGTTGGAGGTAAGGTCAATATACTTAATATCAATTTTGCCGTTTGAATTGCTCTTGATTTTATCAAGCAGATTTTTAGCCTGAATAAAGTATGTGCCCTGATTTTCAACCTCGTTTTCAGGCATAAGAACGTAGAGCGTTACGTCCTTGTTAAGGTGAGAAACGTAGTCGATTGTATCGTCCTGCAAAGCAAACGACTGATTAGCAGTCAAATCAAGCTTTAAGTCCGGAAAACGGTCAACAAGCAGTCCGCAGATTACGTTGAGCGCAATTACAATTGCCACTACTACAGCGACAATTACAATTGCCAGCGAGCCGTGACGTGCCTTTCTCGATTTAAGAAAAGCCTTGAAGCTGCCCTTTTCCTTTTTCTTTTTGGGCTTATTCTTATTGTTCTTTTTGTTAACTGCAACTTTCTCAGGTGTATTTTCTTTTGTATCCTCCACTGTAGTTTCGGGAGTTTCATTTGGTGTAAGAACCTTGTTTTCTTCGTTCATTCAGATAACCTCCCTTAGCTCCAGCGTCTTTTTTCCAGAACACGAACGGTAAAGAAAAGGAAAAGTCCCGTAAGAGTCAGGAAAAATACAATGTCTACAATGCTTAAAATGCCGTATGTAAAGTTTGTATAGTAATTAAGCGGATTGATTTTTTCAAGAATAGCCGTTACCCAGTCAATTGAGAGCATATCGCTTATATTGCCGAGGAACGAAATAAGAAGTCCGAGAGCCATACCTGCAACTGCGGCGATAATCATACTCTCGGTAAGTGCAGAAATAAACACGTTTATCGCAATAAGCGAAGCACCGAGAAGAATGATTCCGATGAATGTACAAAGAATTACAGGCCAGTCAGGTGTTGCAAAGAATGAAATGACAATAGCATACACAAGGAAAATGCAGCAGCAAGCGGCAAAGAGAACGAATGCACCCAGAAACTTGCCGATTACAATCTCGGTAAGGCTTGTCGGAGAGGTCAGAAGTGCCTGGTCGGTTTTCTGACGTTTTTCTTCGGAAAAGGTTTTCATTGTAATAATCGGGATAATGAACATAATAATGTAGAACATATTTCCGTACACACCTGCAAGGCTTGTTGTGTTGTAGCCAAAGCAGATAGCTGTGAAGAAAATTCCCGAAAATATAAAGTATGTAGCCATTACAACATAGGCTGTAGCAGAGTTAAAGTAAGAGGAAAGCTCTCTTTTAAGAATCGTACCCATCAGCTGTTACCTCCGTTTTCACGATAATTATTCTGGTCTGCCGTTGTCAGCTTAAGGAACATATCCTCAAGGGTTTCATTACCCGACTGCATATCGAGAATCGGGCAGCCTATTCTTGACATTGCGCTGAAAACGTCACGGCGAACGTCAACGCCATTTTCATATTCAACCATATATTTTGCCGTATTGTCACGCATAGACTTAACCTTGTTGACACGGATAACGGCAGGAATCTTCTTGATTGCAGAAATAACGTCGGCAGAAGCTCCCTCAATTTCAAGCGCAAGCTTTTCTTCACCCGAAACGGCAGTTGAAAGCTCCTCTGTTTTTGCATCTGCAACGATTTTGCCGTTTGAGATAACTATGATTCTGTCGCAGGTAGCAGAAATTTCGGAAAGCACGTGTGATGAGAAAATGACCGTATGCTTTTTGCCGAGGCTCTTTATAAGCTTGCGGATTTCGATAATCTGCTTGGGGTCAAGACCGACTGTAGGCTCGTCAAGGATAAGCACGGGCGGATTGCCGAGCAAAGCCTGAGCAAAGCCGACACGCTGACGGTAACCTTTTGAAAGATTCTTGATAATACGCTCCGACTGCTCAGAAATGCGCACAAGTCGCATAACCTCTTCAATATGCTCCTTTTTGGGGAGCTTAACCTTTTTAAGGTCAAACATAAACTCAAGATACTTTCTGACGCTCATATCAACATAAAGCGGAGGAATTTCGGGAAGATAACCGATTTTTTTCTTTGTTTCCTTGGGGTCCTCAAGGATTTCGCTTCCGTCAATGGTAACGGTTCCGCTTGTGGAAGAAATGTAACCCGTTATCATATTCATAGTTGTGGATTTTCCTGCACCGTTCGGTCCGAGAAATCCGAGAACTTCACCCGTTTCAACGGTGAAGCTGATGTCATCAACGGCCTTTATGTCGCCATAACATTTAGTAAGGTGTTTAACCTCGACCATGTGACTTTTCACTCCTTAAAATTAGTATGTATGAAGTCTGCATTTTACACCAAAAAGCAGATTTAAACATTATAGATTATACTATAAAAAATTGTTTTTGTGTATATAAATTCTAAAAAAACAGGTCAAAATCACAAAAATTCAGTTTTTCATCACATAAATTCAAGGTAACGGGAATTAATCAACAAAAATTGAAAACAATATTTATTGATAATGACCACAAAAATTAAAGGAGCGTTATTATGGACGGAATTATGGATTACATTAATGCTTTCTGGGTAGGCGGATTAATCTGCGTAGTCGGACAGATTCTTATTGATAAAACAAAGCTTACCCCTGCAAGAATACTTACGGGGTTTGTCGTTGCAGGCGTAATTCTGGGTGCAGTCGGGCTTTACAAGCCGCTTGCGGAATTTGCAGGAGCAGGAGCGTCCGTGCCAATCAGCGGATTCGGATATGTAATGTGCGAAGGCGTTAAGGAAGCACTTGCTCAGGACGGAGCACTCGGAATTCTGACGGGAGGACTGACAAGCGCCGCAGGCGGAATTGCCGCCGCAATCTTCTTCGGACTTATAGCCGCCCTCTGCACAAAATCCGGGGATAAATTTTAGCGTTGAAAAATACAGGGGTTGTTCCCTATAATAGATTTTTGGGAAAGATTATAATTTTCTGATTATCCCTCTTCTCCGCTTGATTTTGGGCTTAATTTGTAATATAAACGATAATTTAGCGGTGCGTTTTACAATAATGTAGGGAATGACCCCTGTGTC
>DXYG01000065.1 GCA_019415925.1 Clostridiales bacterium | reverse complement strand
GTGTTTTGCTATATATTCCTCCATAGCTCAGTCGGTAGTGCGAGTGTACAGAAATGTACCGGAAACTATTGCTTAGTTTGAGGAAACAACCAGATATGTTGTTTAAGTCCACTACCGGGGATTTAAGTAACAAAAAAGATTGCTCTTTGTGCAATCTAAACAAAAAACTTTGGTGAAATCCAAAGAAAATTGTATATTCCTCCATAGCTCAGTCGGTAGAGCGCATGACTGTTAATCATGATGTCACTGGTTCGAGCCCAGTTGGGGGAGCCAACGAGAGGCTCATAGTTTTTCTATGAGCCTCAATTACTTATATACAAAAAATTCATTTCCGGTAGAATGAATGATAATTGATTTATCGGAAAGGAAAAATATGGAGATCGAAAATATGACTGATAAGCAATTTGATGCTTTAATGAATTCTATTATTCAAATTGTAAAGGATTCCGAAACTAAAGAAGAAGCTGTTGAAAAGCTACAAAATTTAGTTAAAGGTAAAGAAAACTGATTACTTTCGTTAATCGGCTTAATTTAATATTATCAAATATATGAGTCAATCATTATATTTCTTTTTTTAGAGATATAGTAATTGGCTCTTTTTTTATTGGCAATCGTTTTAATTTTAATATTAGAACGGTTGCCTTTTTTATTTGTAAAAAATTTGAAAGGAATGATTTTAAATGTATTTTACCGACACGCCCGAACTCAGGAAGTTTGAAAGAGAGATGCGTCAGAAACCTAATTTTGACAGGCGCTATGATGAGTGTGATGAAAATGAAATCGCACATTTCTCTGACAACAAAAAACTTAACACAGACAGAAATAAGAAAGAGGTTGGTTGATTTTATGACATTAAAAATAAGAAGTCCCACTCAAAAAACAATGCAATTAAACAACTTAACTTTAGGAGATGTATAACTTGAACGAATATGAAAGACAGCGCAGAATAGCTGAAAGCACAAAGAAATTGTATCCGCCGGGTACAAGAATTGAGCTTATCAGTATGAAGGACCCTTACGCACCTGTTCCGGCAGGTACAAGAGGAACAGTTAAATTTGTTGATTTAATGGGAACGATATTTCCAGAGTGGGACAACGGTCGTTCACTTGGAGTAGTTCCCGGAGAGGATTCATTCAGAAAGCTCACACAGGAAGAAATCGAAGCAGAAAATCAATCCTCATCCGAAGTTGAAGATGAAACTCCTGATGAGGATAGCGGAATGACTATGGAAATGTGAGGTGAGGTTTAATCAATAAATCTTCGTTTGGAATGAAGATTTATGTCCATCAAATTCTTTGATATGTTTGCAGGCATCGGCGGTTTCCGTTCTGGACTTGAAGCCATTGGCGGTTTTGAGTGCGTCGGATACTGCGAAATCGACAAGTATGCAAAGCAGGCATATGAAGCAATGTACGATACAGGAGGTGAACTTTACTTTGATGACGCAAGAAAAATTGTACCCGAACAGTTACCCGATTTCGACCTTCTTGTTGGAGGATTTCCCTGTCAGTCCTTCTCAATCGCAGGAGCAAGAAAAGGATTTGACGATACAAGAGGAACGCTGTTTTTTGAGATTGCTCGAATTGCTGCCGTTAAAAAACCTAAGTATCTCTACCTCGAAAATGTTCCCGGTCTGCTTAACCATGACTCAGGCAGGACATTTGAAACAATCCTCCGTACATTGGATGGCTTGGGGTATGATGTGTGCTGGCAGGTACTTAACAGCAAAAATTTCGGAGTTTCCCAGTCACGAAATCGAGTGTTCATTATCGGCTATCTTAGAGGACAATGTGCCGGAGAAGTATTATCTTTCACGCAAACAAGCGGAAAAGCTCTTATACAAAGAAAACCCAACGCAAGGTGAGCGAATCTACTCATCTAAAGGACTAAGCTGTACGCTTACAAGCGGTTCGGGCGGATTTGGCGGTCATTCGGGACTTTATCTTATTGAAGATACTGAAAACTTTGGATTGCCGATAAAATCTAAAACCAAAGACGGTTATCAGATCGCATATCCCGGTGACAGCATTGACACAGCCTTTTCGGGACAGAACTCAAGACGAGGTCGAGTAGGAAGTCAGGTAGCACATACTCTGACAACTTCTGCAACGCAGGCATATTATTTCATTGACCTGAATCCCGATCCGAAGCCGACAGAAATTGCAAGGTGCATAACTGCAAGGCAGGATTCGGGAATCAGTAACCGCAAGGCTGAACATTCGGGAGTTTTTGTAGAAAATTCAGATGTTCTCGATGACAATGAAAAGTTTGCAGTAGCCTTTATTGAGCCGAACGGCGAAGTTCACATCGGCAGAATAAGAAAGCTTACTCCGAGGGAGTGCTGGAGATTACAGGGCTTCACGGACGAGCAGTTCGACAAGGCAAAAGCAACAGGACTATCCGACAGCAGGCTATACAAGATGTCTGGAAATGCTGTGACAGTAAATGTAATCTCTGAAATTGGTCAGATTATTAAAAAAGTAAACGATAAAAATTAAATAACTACAACTAATATCAATCGTTCCAAACGACTGATATTGGTTTTCATATATAAGCCGTTGATTAGATTTTTTTAATTTAATCAACGGCTTTTGTCGTTTCAGGGGCGATTGATATTCTGAAAAGGAGGTGAGAATATCAAAACCCCTGTAAGTTGGATGGGAAATAAAACTTCCATCCTTCATATTTTGTACGCTCTGTTTCCTCTGAATTACGAAAGGTATATTGAACCCTTCGGAGGTTCAGGAGCCGTACTTTTAGGCAAGAAAAAGCCTGATAAGTTCGAGGTGTACAACGATTATAACCATAATCTTGTAAACCTTTTTCGCTGTATGCGTGACAGACCTATGGCGTTCATAAAGGAGCTCGGATTTTATCCGCTTAATTCAAGGGATGATTTCAATGCAATCAGGGATTTCTTTAGACAGGAAAAGTTTGACGATAAGTACCTTGATGAAGAATTGGAACTGACGAAGATTATACTGCCTGACTTGAAAGCAGAAGAAATCATAGAGCTATATGTCAGAATGAAACAGGACTACGATTTGCGCAGAGCCGTAATGTTTCTTAAACTCTTACGATACAGTTATTCAAGTGGCGGAAAATCATTTGCCTGTCAGCCTTTTTCAGTAATGAGCCTTTTTCAACTGATAGAGCAAGTCGGAAAACGGTTTGAAAATACTGTGATTGAAAATCAGGATTTCGAGGTATTAATCAAGCATTATGACCGAGATAATGCCTTTTTCTACTGCGATCCGCCTTATTTTTCAAGTGAGTATGTTTATCAGTGCGGTTTCACTTGGGATGACCATCTGAGGCTGAAAAACACGCTTGCAAATTCAAAAGGCAAATGGCTTGTTTCATACAACGATTGTGAAGAAATCCGCAATTTATATGACGGTTACTCATTCTTTGATTTCACAAGGTTACACAATATGAAACAGCGAATCAATGCAGGCGAACAATTCCCAGAACTGCTAATCAGCAACTACGATATGTATGAAAGGCAGAGAAACAAGCCGTTGCAATTGAGCCTGCTTGACTTAACCACCGAACAACAAATTGATTTAGAACAAATTTTGAAGGAGTGTATTATTAACAATGGAAAATAAAATTTATGTAAGCATACCGCTTGACGCACTTATTGTATCAGGAATCACATCCGACTGTGCTGTGCAGATTTCAGCTGTGGACGGAGCAATTCTGATTGAGAGGTGCGATGATGATAGTGAAGAATGTTGTTGCGACTGCATCTGCGATGAGTGCAGAGCAGAACTCGCAGAAAGCGAGGACGAGTAATGCTTAAAATTCACAGAGTTCTCGGTAAAAAAGGAAGAATCACAATCCCTTTTGAAATCCGACAGCGAATCGGATTCAAATACAACGATGTTTTATCATTCACACAGCAGGATGATGGCTCGGTTGTTGTCAGGAGAGAAAAAATCTGCGACAACTGTAATGAATTTGCAGAAGAATTCGAGGAAAATTACACCCTTGAAGATTTCCTCGACAGTCTGTCTGAGGAAGAACAGAGAGATGCACTTTTACATCTTTCTCTGTTGTGGGCAGAAAAACAGAAACACTAAATCGGAGGAAATTTATAATGACACAGAATACAAATTTCAAAGGAAACAAATACAAAAATCAGAAAAGGAAACTGCCGTATATCAAGGTAAGGATTGATAAGCTCGTTGATGTAGAAGATTGCAACACAAAGGCATTTGCAAGCGTTACTGTCGGCGGTGCTGTTGCAATTCACGGAATCAGAGTGATGAACTCAAGAAAAGGACTGTTTGTTGCAATGCCTGCAAGTAACTATGTTGACGAAAACGGCGAAACGAAGTTCAGCGAGATTGCTCACCCGATTTCAAAGGAGTCAAGAGATATGCTAAACAGCAAGGTTATGGACGCATATCATCAGGCACTTTATGAACATCAGAGTAAAGAAGAAACCGAGGCTATGTCGGAAGATGAATCGGAAAGCTTTACACAGACTTTGTGAATTTGTTTGAATGTTTGTTTTCTCTATTGTATAATTTAATATAATCTATTTTTTATTTGAAGTGGAGAATATAAATACGAACGGAGAAAAGAAAATGTTTAAATATTTAAAGAAAAAGCTTATTGATATGGGTTTTTTATGTCATACACCTAAATCAGCATTAAGTTGTCAGGATAAGAAGGATATAAAACAATATGGACTTATACATTTTACCTTTTCGGAAAACATTAATGAGATATTGAAAAATGGCGTAATGCCCGGAAAAGAATATTTGTATCGAAAAGAAAAAAATCTTTGTTGGTTTTATATTAATTATCCTAAAGAGTATGAGAAAAATCTTGGTATTGTAAAAAGCAAAGGCAAGAGGTCAGGCGTTGATTGTTATATTGTTATAAAAGATTTTTCGGAGGAACAACTTAATAATATGCGTATAAGAAAAGAAAGTGATAATGCTGTGGTTCATATTGGAACATTAAAAACAAGCAATATGAAGGGAATGATGTTAAAAGATAAATAAAATTAAGTCTGGACATTTGAAATTCTTTGGATATACTTGTTGCTTGAAAGGAGCGATGAGCATATGAAAAAGAAAATCGCAATAATGATAATCATAATATTAATGGCAGGAACATTCACAGCTTGTACAACGGGAGAAAAAGTAAATAACGATATTAAGACATCCGTAGTTTCAAAGGCTGCGGATGTTTCTGTATCTACAGAAATTTCTGCAATAACAACGGAAAAAACAACCGAAACCACACGCACCGAAAAAGCCACAGTTTCAAAAGAAACAGAGGCTTCGGGACAGAATACAAAAACCGAAGAAAAAGCCGACAGTGGACAAAATTCGGCAAGTGTTTCGGAAACGGATCCGATTCAAAAAACACAATCCGAGGCTCAGAACAACAGCAGGGATACAGTGAATAGCAATCAGTCTGAATCAGAATCGACTGCTGAAAAGGAAACCGAAACTCCTACTCAAAAGCCTGCTGAAAAGCCAACGCAACCGTCTGTGCAGAAGCCTACGGAAAAGCCAACACAGAAACCTACGCAACCGCCTACCAAAGCAAAAACGGTTGATGTTCAGTATGCAGTAAGTGCCTGCATAGCCTACGGTCAGCAGCTTGGAATGAAATACGATTCCTCACTGAACACAGGCAACGCAAGCTGGTTCTCGCCCACAAATGCATCATATTATGATGATACACAAAGTCTGACGGCAGACTGCTACGGCGATATTGAGTATGTAGCCTACTACTATCAAAGCAGTGGCATTACTCCAAGCGACTTATCATTCAATGTAATCGCAGAAAACAACAAAATATATGTAGTCTACTGTTGAGCAGACGATTAAGCAAGGCACTCACTTTATTGTGGGTGCTTATTTTTATGAAAGGAAAGATTTTTAATGATAGTAAAACAAATAACTCTAACAGATCTCCGCCGTATGAACGGCAAGGAAGGACTCATCTTGCAGGGGTGTGGCGGTGAAACGCAGGAATGGGTGGACGGTATCAATGAAATACTCACGGACAAGGGAATACTTCTTGACGACACAAAGTTTGAGAATGTTTCTGTATTTCAAAATGACGGCGTTACCTGTATTCTCTATCCCTTTGAAGATGTCCACCTTGACATCGGCAAGCTGGCAATGTGGAGATTGCAGTCATACACAGCCTTTGCAGGAATGTGGCTGTCCGACTATGTGGACAACAGACTCGGCGGATTTGAACCCGAGCAGAACAAAGAAGAAAAACTCAAACCCGACTGTGCATTAATAAGCTGTGATTCCAACATATTCAATCTTATGGGCATTGCAAGCCACACCCTTAAGCAAAACGGTATGGCTGACGAGGCAAAAGAAATGTGCAGTCGTGTTACGAATTCGGGCAGTTATTGCGAAGCACTGAACATTATCGGCGAGTATGTAAATATCACAGACGGCAGTGAGCAGTCTGATGATATAGATGAAGATTTAAATGAAGGGCAGGCGATGAAATTATGATTTGAGTAAGCAAAAACAGAATATTTTATCAGCAGGCAGAGTCAACCAACTTTGCCTTATTTTTTTGAAAAGAGGTATTTTTTATGAACAAATTAATGTCAAACAAAAAATTCACAAGAATAACGGCACTTTTACTTGTGGTTGCGGTAATATTCGGAACAATGTTCACTCTCCCCGTAAGTGCGGCAAGCGGTGATAAGGTAACAATCACTTTCGATTACTGCTATGACAGCACAGACAACATAATCAAGTTTCAGCAGACAACAGTCAGCGACGGCTACACAGTCGGCACTCCCGGCGAAGAGCTTTGCAAGATTTTTGCAGACGGAAAAGAAGCCTACTGCATTGAACCCGGTCACACGCTCTACTCAGGCAATACGCTGACCGAGGACGGTTCAACCGTCTGGAAGAATTTAGGCTCGGCAAAGCAGAAAGCAATTAACCTTGCTCTGCTCTACGGCAAACCCGGTTCGGGGAAAAGCTTAAGCGGAACAGAGGATCAGAAGTGGGTAGCAACACAGCTGATTG
This sequence comes from Clostridiales bacterium, assembly GCA_019415925.1. Classification (GTDB taxonomy): domain Bacteria; phylum Bacillota; class Clostridia; order Oscillospirales; family Acutalibacteraceae; genus Ruminococcoides. Next base: position 8,222 of record DXYG01000065.1, on the reverse strand, counting down.
TATGGGAGTTTGTTTCAGGTTGTCGTTCTACAAACGAAGGCTATAAATGCACAAATACAAAGTTTATTGACGGTATCTGCGCAGGCGGAGCAAATCCCGGAGTTAAGTCGGTTTACAATGCAATCTCAAAAAGCCTTGCAAATTACTCAACTGTGCCAAGCTTTGCATCGGCAATCGCTTCAAAGGCTGAAACCTATGAGATGAAATATTCAGATGGAAAGTACACTTTAACACTTACCGACAGCAACAGTACTCTTTCGGATTTCGGTTTCAAAACCACAAGCGGAATTTCCGTTTCAAAATCCGGTAATAAGCTGACATTAACTTCATCTTCACCCGTCAACGATGCAGTAACATTCAACTCTGCAAAGTCAATGCCGAGCGTAGGAAATACAACTCTTGTTCCCTACGGCGACGCAAACTTGCAGGATATAATCACAGGTGTTGAAAACGATGCTGACCCGATAAGGGCATATTTCAAGGTCAAGACAAGCTCGGGCAATCTTAAGCTTGTCAAAACCTCCGAGGACGGCAATGTTGCAAATATTGAGTTTACTGTCAACGGCGATGGTTACAGCAAAACTGCAAAAACCAATTCAAAAGGTGAATTTGAATTAACCGACCTTATTCCCGGAAATTACACAGTTACCGAAATTACAGACAGTAAGTACGAAACGCAGAAATCGCAGACCGTTAAGGTTGAAAGCGGCAAAACGGCAACGGTTACTTTTGAAAATGTCCTCAGGAAAGGAAGTCTTGAAGTCGTAAAGATAAGTGAGGATAATTTCAACGAGGGCGTAAAATTCCACCTTTACGGAACTTCACTCAGCGGTTCAAGCGTTGATTCGTATGCAACAACAAATGCTGACGGCATTGCAAAATTTGAAAATGTCCTTGTAAGCGGAGATACTCCGTACACACTTGAAGAAGTCAATACTGCCGAAAGATATGTTGTTCCGAAAGCACAGACTGCTTCTATTGAATGGAACAAAGTAACACAGAGAAGTTTTGAAAACGTGCTTAAGAAATGGAATCTTACCGTTACAAAAACAGACGCTGAAACAAAGACTTCACAGGGTGACGCTTCCCTTGCAGGAGCAGTTTACGGCATCTACAATAACGGCAAGTTGGTTGACAAATACACCACCGATAAAAACGGCAGTTTTACAACTTCATACTATGTGTGCGGAGATAACTGGACTTTGAAAGAAATTGAGCCGAGCGAGGGTTATCTGCTTGACGAAACCGAATATCATATCGGTGCAGAGGCGAAAAAATATACACTTGAAAACAACAGCGTTTCAATTGGAGTAACCGAAGATATACTGAAAGGAAAAATTGCTATCATCAAGCACACAGATGACGGCAGTACAAAAATTGAAACACCCGAAAAAGGTGCAGAATTTCAGGTGTATCTGAAATCATCGGGAAGCTATGCAAAAGCAAAAGAATCTGAAAGAGATACGCTTACTTGTGATGAGTACGGCTTTGCAGAAACAAAGGAATTGCCCTACGGCACATATACTGTTCATCAGACCAAAGGCTGGAATGGAACAGAATTCATTGCTGATTTTGATGTGTTTGTAAATGATAATGGTAAAACATATAAATATCTCATCAATAATGCAAGTCTTGAAAGCTATGTAAAGATAGTAAAGGTTGACAGCGAAACAGGCAAACAGATTCCGTATGCAGGCGCAGGCTTTCAGATTTATGCTCCCGATGGAAACAAAGTAACAATGAAATACACCTATCCGAATGTTACAGAGATAGACACATTCTATACAAACAGCGATGGCTATCTCATCACACCCGAAACTCTGCCCTACGGCAAAGGCTATTCAGTCGTTGAAGTGCAGGCTCCTTACGGATATGTTCTAGATTCAACACCCATTTACTTTGATATTACAGCAGAAAACACAAGTGAAGAAAACGGCGTCACAATCGTAAAAACCGAAAAGAAAAACACTCCGCAGAAAGGCACAATTACAGTAGAAAAAACAGGCGAGATTTTCTCAAATATAACTGCAGTCGGCGGCGGATATACAGATGAAAACGGAAATGATATTGCACTTCCGACCATCTATCAGCCTGAATATTCTGCAAGCGGTTTGGCTGGTGCAGTGTTTGAAATCTATGCTGATGAGGATATTACAACCCCTGACGTAACGGTAAGAGCAAAGAAAGGCGAGCTTGTTGCAACTCTGAAAACAAACTCGAAAGGCACAGCTACAAGCAAACTGCTTTACCTCGGTAAATATCGTGTTGTTGAAACCGTTGCTCCGTATGGAACAGTTATCAATCCCGAACCTCATACGGTTGAACTTACCTACTCAGGACAGAACGAAAAGGTAACCAACACCTCAACCTCATTTACAAACGACAGACAAAAGGTTGAAATCGACCTTACAAAAATTCTTGAACAGGACGAAAAATTCAATATCGGAAACAATGACGAAATTCTGAATGTTTCATTCGGACTTTACGCTGACGAAGATTTGAAAGCCGCAAACGGTACGGTCATTCCAAAAGACGGACTTCTTGAAATCATCACCTGTGATGAAAAAGGCAAGGCAACCTTCACAACTGACCTTCCGATTGGTAGTTACTATGTTAAGGAAATCAGCACTGACAGCCACTATATCCTATCTGAGAAAAAATACCCTGTTGTGTTTGAATACGCAGGACAGGATACAGCTACTGTTCATATTTCTGTAAATGACGGTAAATCAATCACCAACGACATTATCTACGGCACAATCAAAGGCTTGAAGATTGACCGTGAAACAGGCGAAAATATCGCAGGCGCATTGTTCGGCTTATTCAGCACTGATGAAACAGAATTCACAGAAGAAACTGCAATTCTTACAGCCGAATCAAATGAGGGCGGTGTTTTTGAATTTACCGATGTTCCCTACGGTGAATACATTGTCCGTGAGTTAAAGCCTGCTGAGGGTTATCTCCCTAATGAAGAAAACTATCAGGCAACAGTTTCAGAAGATGAAGAAATTATTGAAATAACAGTTGAGAACGATAAAACACCTGAACTCAGAACAACTGCAACCATTGACGGCAAAAAGGAAGTCGGTGCAACAGAAGCGTTCACACTTGAAGATGTTGTAGAGTACAAGCATCTTGTCCCCGGCAAGGAGTACACGGTTAAGGGTGTGTTAATGGATAAGACAACAGGCGAACCGCTGTTAATTGATGAAAAAGAAATCCGTTCAGTAACCACATTTACATCTGATGAACCGTCAGGCAGTGTAACAGTAGAATTCACTTTTAACGCAAGATATATCAAGGAAGATACTGACATTGTTGTTTTTGAAAGTCTTCACAGTGAGGATAAAGAGCTTGCAGTTCACGCAGATATTGAGGACGAAGGTCAGACAGTAACCGTTAAAATTCCGGAAATCGGCACAAAGGCAAGTATTGACGGCAAAAAGGAATTCACAGCTAACGGCGATATTACCATTGACGATGTTGTTTCCTACAAAAACCTCACAGTCGGAAAAGAATACACAATCAGCGGTGTGCTTATGGATAAGTCAACCGGAAAAGCATTCCTTGTTGACGGCAAAGAAGTTAGTTCCGAAGTAACATTCACACCCGAAACAGCAGACGGCGAAGTAACAGTATCATTCACTTTTGACGGTTCTGTAATTACCAAAGATACAGAAATCGTTGTGTTTGAAACTCTCTACCATGAGGGAACAGAAATCGACGTTCACGCTGACATTGAAGATGAGAATCAGACTGTAACAATTCATCCACAGCCTGAACCCGAAAAACCGCAGACAGGCGATAACTCAAACCTCGGTTTCTGGATTGGTTTAGGTGCAGTTGCGCTTGGCGGTCTTGTTTCTGTGGTTATCATCAAACTCAAGAAGAAAGATGAGGACGATGAATAATGCACAGGGCGTATATCTGTTCGCCTTTGGGCGGAAATGTATCTGCAAATATTGAAAATGCAAAACGATATGCCCGATATGCGTTAGAATGCGGTATGGCTCCGTTCATACCGCATTTTTACGCCTTGATTTTGAATGATGACGATGAAGAAGAAAGAAACCTCGGAATGCTTGCCGGACTTTCAATGCTTTGGGTGTGTGATGCGGTCTGGGTTTTCGGTGATGAAATAACCGAGGGTATGAAAACAGAGATTCGCTTTGCCGAAAAGCTGAACATCAAAGTCAGATATATATCGGAGAATGAGTTAAGAAAATCGGAGGTAAAAAATGATAAAATCAAGAAAAATTAAGTTATTGAAGTGGTTGGCAGGAATATCAGTAATACTGTTAATGATTGGAATTTCGGCAGTACCGGTCTTTGCCGCAGGAGATGTATCATCAGCAATCGAAAGCACATGGACATCGGCTCAAACACAGATTAAAAATGTTGTAAACAATGTTGTCTTTCCTGCTGTAGATATGATTCTTGCTATACTTTTCTTTGTAAAACTCGCAACGGCGTATATGGATTACCGCAAGCACGGACAATTTGAGTTCACCGCGCCGGCAATACTTTTCGGCTGTCTGGTGTTTTCGTTGACTGCACCGCTATACATCTGGACGATACTCTGATAACAATAAAAACAAGGCTGTTGTGTTGAATCATAACAGCCTTTTGCGAGGTGATTTATATTTTTGATTGGATAGGTGACTTCATCGGTGGAATCGGCAGTGCCATAGGCGGTGTGTTTGATTACCTCGGTGAACAAATCTCAAACGCTATATGGAACACAATGCTTCAGTGGTTCTATGAAACGATTTACAACGCTGTTGCAGACTTCTTCACGATGATGGGAAATATGGGAGCAGATGTGTTTGACCTTGAATGGGTGCAGGCGACAATAAACCTATTTACGCTTTTCGGCTGGGCATTGTTCGTCGCAGGAACGGTCGTCGCCGTATTTGATGTGGCTGTTGAATATCAGAACGGCAGAGCGAATATCAAAACAACAGCAATAAATGTCTTAAAAGGTTTCTTTGCCTGTTCGCTGTTCGGCGTTGTGCCTGTGGAGCTGTACAAGTTCTGCATCAGCCTGCAAAACACATTCTCAAAGGATTTGTCATCTATAATGGCAGGTCAGCAAAGTATTGATTTAGCAGGACAGAGTACAAGCGTATTAGAGGGCAGTTTTGCAGTCGCAAACCAGACAACATTCGGGTTGCTGAATCTGTTATGTATGATAGCTTTTGCCTACTGCGTAATAAAGATATTTTTTGCGAACATCAAGCGTGGAGGAATTCTGCTCATACAGATGGCGGTAGGTTCGCTGTATATGTTCAGCGTTCCGAGAGGTTATCAAGACGGCTTTAATCAGTGGATGAAACAGATAGCGGCACTTTGTCTGACGGCATTTATGCAGACAACTCTGCTGTTCCTCGGGTTGCTGACCTTCCCCGGTAATATGCTTTTAGGACTTGGAATAATGCTTGCATCAAACGAAGTTCCTAGAATCGCACAGCAGTTCGGACTGGATTCATCAGTTAAGGTGAATATGACGAGCATTGTTCACGCAACTACAACTGCCGTGAACCTGACGAGAAGTGTTGCGAGGGCGGCTAAATAGACGAAAGGAATTTAAAGATTATGACCACTTATTTATATCCGCAGAATCTCAAAGCCACCGCCAACCTGTGGCTGTGGAGCTTGCGGGATTTTGCAATTATGAGCATAGCGCTTTTATTATCAATCCTAATACTTGCACAGACGAGGATAATAGTTCCGCTTGCAGTAACACTCTGCTTTGGCTTTTTGTCAATACGACTTGAAGATACAACCATTCTGGATTTTATTCGCTATGCTGTGAAGTATTTTATATCAACTCAACAGACTTATTTTTGGGTAGAAAGGGGCAAATAAATGAAAAACAAGCAGAAGAAAACAAAGCAAAAAGGCAAATCAGTACAGGATTTGCTGGGCATAAAAACCTTTACGAAAAACGGGTTGAAGGTCGTTAAGGAAGAACTGATTTTCTATATGGTTCAGCCGACAAATATTTCTGTGCTTTCCCACACGAATATTGAAATCAAGGTGCGGCACCTGATGATGGTACTTTCTGCTGTGCCGGATATTGAGATTACCTGTACAGACTCGTGCGAGTGCTTTGATACGAACAAAAGCTATATCAAAGGCAGGATTGAAACTGAACAGAATGAAAAGGTCAGAAAAATTCTGAATAAGGATTTGGATTTTCTCGACAGCATTCAGACTGAAACTTCAACCGCAAGGCAGTTCCTGTTCATCGCAAGGTGCAAATCTTCAAAATCCGAAAATGTTTTGCAGAAAGCAAACAGGGTTGAGAAGATTATATCCGATCAGGGCTTTGAAGTAACCCGAATGAAAAAAGCAGACATCAAGCGTTTTCTTGCAATCTACTTTGAGGTAAGTATGAACGGCGATTTAATGCCCGATTATGACGGCGAGCAGTATTTTGAAAAGGAGCAGACCTATGAAGAAGCATAAAGGGAAAATCCAAATGGGAATTGTGATAGGCATATTTTCTGTAATTATAATTGCCTGTCTGATTTCAATATTTTCACGGATGTACACCGAAAACAAGGAAAAGGAAGAATTCAGACAGCTTGCAGAAGTCGTTACTGAAGAAACAACTGAGGCAACCATTGAAGAAACCATTAAAAAGCCACATTTATTAAAAGTCAGTGATTCAGATAATGAAGTTCAAACTGAACAGCCTGTGTATTACACAACTTACTATCAGCCACACTCTGTTTCCGATTTGCTGTCGATAAATAGTGAATGCTTCGGCTGGATAAGCATAGCAGGAACAAACATAAACTATCCTGTTATGCACACACCAAGCAATCCGCAGAAGTATCTGAACAAAAACTTTTACGGAGAGTATAGCTATAGCGGTACACCGTTTCTTGATGCAAGGTGTTCAGCCGACAGTACAAATTTAATCATATACGGTCATCATATGAACAACGGCACAATGTTTGCAGACCTTTGCAACTATACCGATTATTCGTACTTTACTGAACATCCGACCGTTGTGCTTGAAACGAAAGACGGGGCATTTGCTTATTCCGTCTTTTCAGTTATGAAAGTAAAATCCGATGATGATTGGTACAAATTTTTAACAACAGATTTGGACAAAACCTATGAAAAATGGGTCAGTTATGCAAAATCAAAATCTCTGTATAACACAGAAATCACACCTGTTTACGGTCAGAAGATTCTAACGCTCTCGACCTGTTACGGCTACAATCAGGATGACCGCATACTTGTGTTGGCAGTCCGAAATTAAAGGGGGATAAAAATTATGGGACTATTCAATAGAAAACCAAAGGTGCTCACACCCGAGCAGACAGAAGAAATATACACAAAGGATTTCTTTGATATGATTCTGCCGTCAACAATAAAATTTTTCACCGATTATTACATTGTCGGTGACTCATACCGCAGTGTATGGGCAGTCAGAGAATATCCGCCGAGTACGGAAGAACAGGCGATTCTCTCACAGCTTGCAGACAGAAACGGCGTTACTCTTCGCATATATCACAGACTTGTGGAGAGTATGGAACAGCGTAAAATCATACAGAACGCAACACGCAAAAATAAGCTCAAATCAAGCGGTAACGATGTAAACGAAACCATTGAAGCACAGGGCAACTTACAGGATGTTGTAACACTGATGGCAAACTTACGAAAAAACAAAGAGGCTTTGTTGCATTGCTCCGTGTTCATCGAACTAAAGGCGAAAAGTAAGCAGAAATTAAAGGAGCTACAGACCGATATTGCAATGGAGCTGACACGCTCCAAGATTGAAGTGGACAGATTAACGCTAAGGCAGAAAGAAGGCTTCTTGTCGGTGAACCCTATAGGCAGTAATCAGTTCGGAAGTCTGTATGAAAGAGTGTTGCCTGCTTCATCTGTTGCAAATCTGTTCCCGTTTAACTTTTCAGGTAAGACAGACCCCAACGGCTTGTACATTGGCAGAGATAAATACGGCACAAATATTCTTGTTGACTTTGACAGACGAACAGAGGACAAGACAACGAGTAACATTCTTATTCTCGGAAACTCAGGTCAGGGTAAAAGTTATCTTCTTAAATTGATTTTAACTAATATCAGAGAAAGCGGAAAGAAAATCTTATGCCTAGATCCTGAAGCAGAGTACGAGGATCTGACAAAATCCCTCGGCGGTTGTTACATTGATTTTATGTCAGGCAAATACAAGATAAACCCTTTAG